>JAOPWG010000407.1 GCA_025965775.1 Modestobacter sp.
CGCTGAACCGGGCCGGTCTGATCCGGGACCGTGAGGCGGTGCGGCGGGCGCGCGAGGTCTTCGCCGAGATGGAGGTCGACGTCGACCCCCGGGCGGTCGTCGGGGAGCTGGGGACCGCCTACTGGCAACTGACCGAGATCGCCAAGGCCCTCGCCCAGGAGGCGCAGGTCCTGATCATGGACGAGCCGACGGCGAGCCTGGCCAAGCACGAGGCCGATGTCCTGTTCGAGCTGGTGGGCCGGCTCACGCAGCGGGGCATCTCGGTCATCTACATCTCCCACCGCATGGAGGAGGTCTACCGGATCGCCGACCGCATCACCGTGCTGCGGGACGGCCGACGCCTGTTCACCGAACCGCCCAGCGAGGTCACGCCCGAGCAGATCGTCGAGGGCATCGTCGGCAAGGAGATCGAGGGCCAGATGTCCTACCGGAAGAGGAGCGCCGCGGCCGAGGCCGGCCCGCCCCTGCTGGAGTTGCGCGACGTCAGCGCCGGCCCGCGCGTGCAGGACATCTCCTTCTCCGTCGCCCCGGGTGAGATCGTCGGTCTCGCCGGGCTCATGGGCAGTGGCCGGACGGAGCTTGCCCGCGTCCTGTTCGGCATCGACCGCCTGCGCAGCGGCATGATCCTCGTACGCGGGCAGGAGCTGCGCCTGCAGGGCCCGCAGGACGCCATCACGGCCGGGATCGCGCTGATCCCCGAGGACCGGCGGGCCCAGGGGCTCGTGCTGGACCACTCCGTCCGGGTCAACCTGACGCTGCCGTTGCTGGGCCGGATGCGCCGCGGCCCGCTGCTGGACGACCGCTTGGGCCGCTCGCTGGCCCGGGACCTCATCGAGCGGTTCCGCATCAAGGTCGCCGACCCCGGCCGGCCGGTGCGCCTGCTCTCCGGGGGCAACCAGCAGAAGGTCGTGCTGGCCAAGTGGCTCGGCACCGACCCGCAGGTCCTCGTCATGGACGAGCCCACTGCCGGCGTCGACATCGGCACCAAGAACGAGATCCTCGCGACGATCCGCCGGCTGGCCGACCAGGGCATGGCCGTCCTGCTCATCTCCTCGGAGTACGCGGAGCTGCTGGCCGTCAGCGACCGGATCGTCGTGCTGCGCAACGGCCGCGTGCACAGGCAGCTGCAGCGCTCGGAGATCCCCGACGAGAACCGACTCCAACTCGTAGTGCAAGGAGCCTGAGCCATGTCCACGACCACGGGTGCCGGCGCGACGGCCGGGACCGAGCCGGGCGCGGAGACGCGCTCCCAGCCCGGGCTGCTGCGCGGCCTGGACTGGCGGCGCTACATCATCTACATCGGCTTCGTCGTCGTCTTCGTCGTCTTCGCGGTGACCCTGAACGGCCAGGGCTTCCTCTCCTCGAACAACGTGCTCAACATCTTCCGCCAGGCCGCGACCATCTCGGTCATCGCGGTGGGGATGACCTTCGTGATCGCCTGTGCCGAGATCGACCTCAGCGTCGGGTCGGTGGCGGGGCTGGCCAGCGTCTGCACCGCGATGGCCATCCCGAACTGGGGGATCGCGGGCGGGGTCGCGGCCGGTCTCGCGGTCGGGGTGGTCGTCGGGTCGATCAACGGCGGCCTGGTCAGCATGCTGAACATCCCGTCGTTCCTGGTGACGCTCGGCATGATGGGCATCGCGGCCGGGGTCGCCCAGTGGATCACCGCCTCGGCGCCCAAGCCCATCCTGAACGACACGTACAACCTCATCTTCGGTGGCGGCAACTTCGGGCCGATACCGGGGCTGCTGGTGTGGATGGGCCTGTTCGTCGCGCTCGGCGCGGTGGTGATGGCCAAGACCCGTTTCGGCCGTCAGGTGCTGGCGACCGGTGGGAACCGGGTCGCTGCGGAGTTCAGTGGGGTCCGGACCCGGCGGATCAAGTTCCAGGTGCTGCTGCTGGCCTCGGTCGTCGCCAGCGTGGCCGGGATGCTCTACGCCGGACGCCTGCAGTCCGGCCGCTTCCAGTGGGGCGCGGGGGACGAGCTGTCGGCGATCGCCGCGGTGATCCTCGGCGGCACCAGCCTCTTCGGTGGGTCCGGGGCGGTCGTGGGCACGCTGTTCGGCTCGCTGATGATCAGCCTGATCAACAACGGGCTGATCCTGGCCGGCCTGGACACCAGTCAGCAGCAGGTGGTGCGCGGGGCGATCATCATCCTCGCGGTGGCCCTGGCCCGCCGGAAGTGACCGCCGCACCGGTCCGGTTCGGCATCATCGGAACCGGATTCATGGCACAGGTCCACGCGCACGCCGTGCGGGCCTCGGGTGGTGTGGTGACGTGGGTGGCCGGCAGTTCGCCGGCGCGCGCGGAGCAGGCGGCCGGCCTGCTGTACGCCGGGCGGGCCGCCGGCTCGGTCGAGGAACTGGTGACGGCACCGGACGTCGACGTCGTGAGCATCTGCACGCCCAACCACCTGCACCACCCCATGGCCGAGGCCGCGCTGGTCGCCGGCAAGCACGTGGTCTGCGAGAAGCCGCTCGCCCTCAATCCCGCCGACGCCGAGCACCTGGCGGTCACCGCCCGGGACGCCGGCCTGGTCAACGCCGTCCCCTTCGTCTACCGCTTCTACCCGACGGTCCGCGAGGCGCGGGAGCGGATCGGCCGGGGGGACGCCGGAGAGCTGTGGATGCTGCACGGCTCCTACCTCCAGGACTGGCTGGCCTCGCCCGGCGCCACCAACTGGCGGGTGGACCCTGTCCGGGGTGGCCCGTCGCGCGCCTTCGCCGACATCGGCGTGCACTGGTGCGACCTGATGGAGTTCGTCACCGGGCACCGCATCGTGTCCGTGACCGCGATGACCAGCCGGGCGCACGAGGCCCGGGGCGAGAGCGGCGAGTCGGTGGCCACCGAGGACGGTGCTGCGCTCCTCTTCCGGACCGACCGGGGGGCCGGCGGGTCGGTGCTGGTCAGCCAGGTGTCGCCCGGGCGCAAGAACGCGCTGTCCTTCTCCTTCGACGGGACGCAGGCCACGTACCGCTTCGACCAGGAGCAGCCCGAGACGCTGTGGGTCGGCGGCATCGAGGCCGACCTGGTCGTCCGCCGCGACCCCGAGCACCTGACGCCGGCCGCAGGCCGCCACGCGGTGCTCCCGGCCGGGCACCCCCAGGGCTACCAGGACTGCTTCAACGGGTTCTTCGCGGACCTCACCGCCGCGGTGCGCGGCGAGGAGCGCGACGGGCTGCCGACCTTCGCCGACGGGCTGCGCGCGGCGCGGGTCACCGCGGCCGTGGTGGCGTCCGCGGCCACCGGAACCTGGGTGGACCTCGCCGAGTGAGCCTGGCCCCCTCCTTGTCGTCCCCGAGCGTGCGGGGGGACCCGGGAGGGGGTCCTTTCTCAGGCGGCCGGCTCGTCGGCGATCTCGGGAAAACCGGCCGGCGAGCCGGCGGGCAGCCACCGGCCGAGACGGTGCCGGCTGAACAGCTCGTCCAGGACCATGTGCGCGGCCCCGGACAGCGCCGGGTCGGGTGCCAGGGTCGACCGGACGATGCGCAGGTCCCGGGTGGCCAGCGGGAGGGACCGGCGGTAGACCGTCTCGCGCACCGACGCCAGGAGCAGGTCGCCGGCCAGGGCGAGCCCGCCGCCGAGCAGGATGAGCGAGGGATTGAAGAAGTTGACCAGCGTCGCCAGGGTCTCCCCGACCAGCTTCCCGGAGCGGTTGAGCAGTTCCACGGAGACCGCGTCCCCGTGCTGGGCGGCCAGGGCCACCTCGGCGGCGTCGATCGCCCGGCCGCTGGCCAGGACGCCTTCCAGGTAGCGGCTGCGACCGTCCTGTGCCGCCTCGGTCCCGTCCCGGCTGACCGCGGCCCCGCCGGCGAGGGCCTCGAGGCAGCCCACGTTGCCGCAGCGGCAGACGATCCCGCTGGCCGCGTCCACCGTGACGTGCCCGATGTCGCCGGCAGCCCCGTCGGCGCCGCGGTGCAGCCGGCCGTCGGAGACGAGGCCGGCCCCGATGCCCGTCCCGATCTTCACGTAGATGACGACCTGCTCCCCCCGGGCGGCACCCATCCGCAGCTCGCCGAGGGCGCTGAGGTTCACGTCGTTGTCGACCCACACCGGGACGGCGAAGCGCTCGGACAGCCGCTTGCGGACCTGGTAGCCGTCCCAGCCGGGCATGATCGGCGGGTTCACCGGCGTCCCCGTGGCGAACTCGACCGGCCCCGGAAGGCCGACGCCGATGCCGTAGACGGGGGCCTGCGGCACCGAGTCGTGGGCGAGCAGGTCGTCGAAGAGCTCCTCCACCCGGGCGAGCGTCTTCTCCGGACCGGCGGCGATGTCGGCGTGCTCGACCACCGATGCCAGCAGGCGTCCGGTCAGGTCGGTGACCCCGGCGGCGATGTGGGTGGCCCCCAGTGGGGCGACGAGGACCAGACCTGCCTCGGCCCGTACCGAGAGCTCCCGGGGTGGCCGGCCACCCGTGGAGCGGCCCAGGTCGCTCTCCACGAGGAGGCCGCTGTCGAGCAGTTGCGTCACCCGCTGGGTGACCGCGCCGCGCCCCAGGCCGGACAGTCGGGCGAGTTCGGGCCGCGACCGCGCCCGGCCGCCGCGTACCAGGTCCAGGACGGTCACCAGACCGTCCAGTTGATCGGTGCTGACCGGCGCTCGACGGACGGGCGCCGACCCTGATTCCTCGGTCAACCCAGCTCCCTCCGTGGCACCCGGGGGCGACTTGACTTCTGCATGCGCCAAGCACAACATACCCACACGGCTGCTGAAGCAGGAGACGCCGATCGCCCGAACCGGTCCTCCCCGAGGGGGATCTTTCCCCAGGGCGACGGTCCGTAGCGCTGTAGGAGGCACTGGTGAAGCTCGGTTTCCTGACGGCCTGCCTGCCCAAACGCACCCTCCCCGAGATCGTCGCCTGGGCTGCAGAGCAGGGCTTCGAGGCGCTCGAGGTGGCCGCGTGGCCGGCACTGGGGGACCGCCCGTTCACTGCGACGCACCTGGACGTCGACGGGTTCGACACGGCCGACGCCGACCGGGTCGGGGCCCTGTTCGACGAGCACGGACTGCAGCTGTCCTCGCTGGCCTACTACGACAACAACCTGCACCCCGACCCGGACGAGCGGGCGGCGGTCAACGCTCACGTGGCGGCGTGCATCGACGCCGCCGCGCTCCTGGGCGTGCCGACGGTGGGCACCTTCGTCGGCCGGGACCCGAACCTGACGGTCGCCGAGAACCTGAAGGCGGCCGAGCAGCTGTTCGCCCCGCTGGTGGACCGGGCCGGGGAGCGCGGGGTCAGGATCGTCATCGAGAACTGCGTGATGGAGGGGTGGCACCCCGACGGCTACCCGGGCAACCTCGCCTACTCCCCCGAGCTGTGGGAGTGGATGTTCGACCTGGGGCTGTACCTGAACTACGACCCCTCGCACCTGGTCTGGATGGGCATCGACCCCGTGGAGGCGCTGCGCCCCTACGTGGACCGGGTGGCCCACGCGCAGGCCAAGGACATCGAGGTCTTCCCGGAACGGCGCAACCGGTACGGCTGGCCGGGCAGGGCCGTCGTCCGCGAGGACCCGTGGGACGTCGGCTGGTGGCGGTACCGCGTGCCCGGCCTCGGCCAGGTGGACTGGCGTCGTGTGGTCGACACCCTCTACGAGGGCGGCTTCGACGGCGTGCTCTCC
Source organism: Modestobacter sp. (assembly GCA_025965775.1). GTDB lineage: Bacteria > Actinomycetota > Actinomycetes > Mycobacteriales > Geodermatophilaceae > Modestobacter. The sequence goes on from JAOPWG010000407.1 coordinate 5,622, forward strand.
GTCGAGCACGAGGACCCGGTCTGGGGCGGTACCGAGGACCGGGTGCGCACCGGTCTGCAGGTGGCCCATCGCACCCTGCGGCCGCTGATCGTCTCCTGAGACCGCGGGGCCGGCGCCGCCGCCCCCGAACCGCCGCTGCCCCGCAGTGGCTCACCGAGAGGAACCCGACATTGGGCAAGCTGGATGGCAAGGTCGCCGTCATCACCGGAGGCGGACGCGGTCAGGGCCGCTCGCACGCGGTGCGCCTGGCGAGCGAGGGTGCCGACATCGTCATCTGC
>JAOPWG010000424.1 GCA_025965775.1 Modestobacter sp.
TGCAGGCCCTCGCGCCGCACCAGTGACTTGAGCTCGGTGTACTCCGGCCCGGTCTTGAGCTTGGTCTTGATCCAGTCGGGCTTGCGCTCGATGGGGGTCTGGCTGTTGCGGACCTCCAGGCGCAGCAGCTTCCGGCCGGCCGGCTCGATCCGGGACGTCGTCCCCGGGGTGGTCGTCGACGCCTCGTCCATGGGGTGGACGGTACTCCCGGTGACTGCCGCGCCGACTCGTCACGGGGAGTGGCGGCGGTCTCCACACAGACGGGAACGGGCCCGGCGCCGCCCTCCGGTGGGGAGGGAGCGCCGGGCCCGTTCCCGTCAGGGCCGGCTGGTCAGGCCTTGCTGCCGCCGGCCGGAGGCCCGCCGTCCGGGCCCGCGGTCGGGGTGTCGTCGGCCGACGCCGGGGTGTCCGACGCGGGGGTCGGGTGCTGTTGGTCCGGGGCGACCCCCAGCTGCGCGGTCTGGGTGCCGAGATCGCTGTCCGGCGGGGTGCCGTCGCCGGGGGCGGACTCGGCCGAGGAGACGACCTTGCCGCTCTGGGACTCCGGGCTCTCGGTCCCTCCGGCGGTGGTGGACGGGTTGTTCGGTGAGCTGGGCACGGGGTCCTCTCGGTAGCTGGGCACGGGTCCGTCGCCGGTCGGCGCCGGGGTCCATGGGTCGTCGGTGGTCTTCTTGCGCAGCACCACTGCGATGCCGGCCACGACGGCCAGCACCGCCAGCACCCACGGCCACCGGCGTGGCGGTGGCTCCTCGATGCCCACCCGGCGCTTGACCGTGGTGGCGGTCGCGGCGGCCCGCTTTGCGGCCTCCTTGCGGGCCTTGGTGGTCGCCTTCTCCAGCTCGGCCCGCCGCTTGCCTGCCTTCTTGGAGAGCTTGTCGGCCTTCTTGCCCAGCTGCGCGGCCTTGGCGTTGGCGGCCCGGGCGTTGGCCTCGGCCACCGCCCGGAGGGCTATCGCCTTGGCCGCGGCCTGGTCCCGGGCCGACTCGGCTGCGGCCAGCGCGGCCGTGCCCGCGGCGGTGGACTGCGCCGCGGCCGTGGACAGGGACCCTCGGGCCGACTCCAGCACCGGTGCGACGGCCTCGCGCGCCGCCGCCAGCTTCGGGGCGGCCGCGTCGCGTGCCGCCTCCAGCCGGGGGACCGCAGCGTCCCGCGCTGCCTCGAGCCGCGGCGCGAGCTCCTTGGCGGCGGTCTCCAGGTTGGCCCGGGCGGTGCGTGCGGCGGCCTCGATGGCCGGCCCGGCGGCTTCGCGGGCGGCTTCGATCCTCGGGCCGGCGGCGGCGAGGGCGACGTCCAGGTTGGTGCGAGCGGTCCTGCCCGCCGCCTCCAGCCGCGGGACGACGTCGGCCGCGTAGGCCTTGTGGGCGGCCTCGATGCGCGGCGCCAGGGTCTTCTGGGCAGCCTCGATGCGCGGCGCGAAGGTCTTCTGGGCAGCCTCCACCCGTGGCTCGATCGCCTCCAGCGCGGCGTCGAGGCGAGGGCCGATCGCAGCGACCGCGGCCTCCACCCGGGGGGCGAGGTCGGCGGCGTAAGCCTTCTGGGCGGCCTTGGCGGCTGCCTCGACCCGCGGGCCGAGTTGCTCCGCCGTCGCGCGCCCGGCCTCGGTCACCGCCGTGCCGAGGTGGCTGAAGCCCTCGTGGAACTCGGTACCGATGACCTGGGCCCGGCTCTTCTTGCGGAACACTGGCAGCACCTCCGAGTTGATCGTCTCGCGATCATCCTGCCCGTGATCGGCCCCTGGCACACCCCGAGGAGCCCCCCGTCCCGAGCGGGGCGTCACCGGCCTGGCTAGCGTGCGCACCCGTGCAGCTACGGATCTTCACCGAACCCCAGATGGGTGCCACCTACGACGACCTGCTCGCGGTGGCCCGGCGGACCGAGGAGACCGGCTTCGACGCCTTCTTCCGGTCCGACCACTACCTGACCATGGGCGGCAGCGGCCTGCCCGGGCCGACCGACGCGTGGGTGACGCTGGCCGGCCTGGCCCGGGAGACCAGCCGGATCCGGCTGGGCACCCTGATGACGGCGGCGACCTTCCGGTTGCCCGGCCCCCTGGCCATCTCGGTCGCCCAGGTCGACCAGATGAGCGGTGGCCGGGTGGAGCTGGGCATCGGGGCGGGCTGGTTCGCCGAGGAGCACGCCGCCTACGGGATCCCGTTCCCGGAGTTGGGGGAGCGGTTCGACCGGTACGAGGAACAGCTCGCGGTGATCACCGGGCTCTGGAACACCCCGATCGGGGAGACCTTCGACTTCGCCGGCGAGCACTACCAGCTCGCCGGGTCACCCGCGTTGCCCAAGCCGGTGCACGAGAGCGGCATCCCGGTGCTGATCGGCGGGCGTGGGAAGAAGCGCACGCCCCGGCTGGTGGCGCGCTACGCCAGCGAGTTCAACGCGCCGTTCTCCTCCGCCGAGGAGAACGCGCGGCTGTTCGCCGGGGTGCGCGATGCGTGCGAGGAGGCCGGCCGCGATCCCTCGTCGCTGGTGTACAGCTCGGCGCTCGTGCTCTGCGTGGGCCGGGACGAGGCGGAGCTCGCCCGCCGGGCCGCGGCCATCGGCCGCGACGTCGACGAGGTGCGCGCCCACGGCGTGGCCGGGAGCCCCGCGGAGGCCGTGGACGTGCTCGGCCGGTACGCCGAGGCGGGCGCCACCCGGGTGTACCTGCAGGTGCTCGACCTCGCCGACCTCGACCACCTGGACCTGGTCGCCGCCGAGGTGGCTCCGCAGCTCGGCTGACAGGGGCTCAGCGCAGCTCGTCGTCCAGCGGCCCGAGCGCGGAGCGGGAGCTGAGCCAGGTATTGGCCCGCTCCAGGTCACTCTCGAAGTCGACCTCCACGGCGGAGAAGCGCGAGATGTCCAGCGGCCGGAAGCGCACCCCGGCCTGCTGGATCGCGGTCTCCATGCCGCGCTCGAAGTAATCGGTGTCCGAGCAGGCCGCCAGGTGCTCGACCAGCACCGGCTTGTCGGCGGCGGAGACGTAGTTGATGCCGACCGCCTCGCCCAGCCCGCCGACGACGCCCTTGGACAGCTCGACGATGAACCCGTCGGCGTCCAGGGTGTACTTCACCTCCTCCTCGGCCACCGTGGCGGTGTCCACGCAGACGAAGCTCTGGTCGGCCGCCACGAAGGCCCTCGTCTGGTCCAGGACCGCGGGGTCGAACACCACGTCGCCGTTGAGCCACAGCACGCCGCCGGGGGCCGAGGTGCGCAGCGCCCGGAGCAGGCTCTTGGAGGTGTTCGTGCTGGCGAAGTCGGGGTTGAAGGCGTACAGCAGGTCCGGCTGGGCCCGCATGATCCGCTTGCTCCGGTAGCCGACGACGACGGTGACCGGGGCGGCGGGGCCGAACACCTCGCGGATGCCGTCCAGCTGCTGCTGCATGATGCTGCGGCCGTCCATCAGCGGGGTCAGCGGCTTGGGCAGCGAGCGGCCCAGCCGGGTGCCCATCCCCGCGGCGAGGATCACCACCTGCGGCGCGTCCCCGACGTCCGAGGCGGGGCGCCCGGCTGCCGGACGCGTCCGGTCGTCGCGGGCGTCGGTCTGGATCGGGTCAGCTGTGCGCATGCTCATCTCCTCGGTTGGTCGGGTGGACGCGGACGGCGTCCGGAGCGCCGGCGGGGGGAGCCGTCGGGAAGACGACCTCGAGGACGCGGTCGGTGGCGTGACCGTCCTCGAGGGAGCAGAAGGTGTCCTGGAACCGGGTGTACCGCTCGGTCGGCTGCCAGTCCGGCCCGAGCTCGGCGATCGCGGCCAGCACCTCCTCGCTGGAGGTGAGCAGCGGGCCGGGGGCGGCCTCGGCCAGGTCGAAGTAGAAGCCTCGGAGCTCGTCGCGGAAGTAGGGCAGGTCGTAGGTGAAGTGGACGATCGGCTTCCCGGTCACCGCGAAGTCGAACATCGTCGACGAGTAGTCGGTGACCAGCACGTCGGCAGCCAGGTACAGGTAGCGGATGTCCGGGTAGGCCGACACGTCCCGGACGGGAGCACCCTCGGCGAACTCCAGCCGGTCGGAGACCATCTGGTGCAGCCGGAGCAACAGCACGTGGTCCTCGCCCAGCGCCGTGGCGAAGTCGGCCAGGTCCAGCGGGAACGTGTGGTCCGGCACGCCCTC
>JAOPWG010000444.1 GCA_025965775.1 Modestobacter sp.
TGCGGTTGGTCGACCCGTTCGGGCTGGTGCTGCGCACCGCCGCGGGCAGCGACACCGCAGCACTCCTGGTGGTGCCGCGGGTGCGCCCGCTGTCGTCGTCCGGGGGGCTGGCCGGCGGCGGTGGCAGCGGCGGCGGGGGCGCCCGGCGGTCGATCGCCGTCCATGGTGAGGACGACGTCAGCACCCGGGAGTACCGGCACGGCGACGACCTGCGGATGGTGCACTGGCGGGCCACCGCCCGTACCGGCGAGCTGATGGTCCGGCTGGAGGAGCGGCCCTGGCGGTCGGCGGCGACCCTGCTGCTGGACACCCGCGGGACGGCCCACCTCACCGGCGGCACCGCCGCGGGCCCGGCCGGCGACCCGGCGCCCCCGACGGACACCCTGGAGTGGGTCGTGGAGGCCGCAGCCAGCATCGGCACCCACCTGCTGCGCCGGGGCGCGGACCTGCGGGTGGTCGCCGACACCGGTGACCTCGGCGGCCAGGGCGGCCAGGGCGGCCAGGGCGCCGGGAGCACGATGGCCACCGAGGACCTGCTCGACCAGCTGGCGGAGCTGACGCCGTCCCGGCTGGCCGGCCTGGACCTGGCGGCGGAGGCGTTGCGCCGGACGGCCGTTGACGGTCCCGCGGTCTGCCTGCTCGGGCTGGTGGCCCCCGACGACGCCGTGGCGCTGATCCGCGCCCGCTCCGGGCCGGGCAGCGACGTCGCCGTGGTCACCGACGCCGCGAGCTGGCTGGACGCCGGAGCGCTGCGCGGGCGGCGGCCGCTGGGCACCGGCGCCCGCACCGAGGTCCTCCAGCGACAGGACGCCGCCGTCCGGCTGCTGCGCGCGGCCGGCTGGCAGGTGCTGACCGCAGGTGCGGATCAGTCGGTGGAGCAGGTGTGGGCCCAGCTCGGCGCCCCCGGTGCCGAGGGTGTCTCGCGCTGGACCGGCAGGCAGGTGCGGGCGTGACCGAGCTGGTCGCGCCGCCCCCGACCGGCCCCCGGACCGGCACCGCGGTGGCCGCCGCGATCGCCGTCCTGCTGGGCGCCCTGGCGCTGGACCCGGTGTTCGCCGCGCGCACCTGGCTGGCTCCCGTCGGCCTCGCTGTCGCCGTGGTCGGGCTCGGCGGGGCCGGCCTGCGCGCAGGCCTGGCCCGGCTGCTGGCCGCCGACGGGACATCCTGGCCGGCCGGCGTCCTGGGCGCCCTCGTACCGGTCGGCCAGGCGGTGGGGGTGCTCTGCCTGCTCACAACGGTGTTCGCGCCGGACGACGCGTTCGCCGGCATCCTGCCCACCCCCACCAGCGTGGGCGCCCTCGGTTCGGTGCTGGCCAGCGGCATGGCCGAGATCCGCGAGCAGGCGACCCCGGCGCTCCCGCTGACCGGCCTGGTGGCGCTGACCACCCTGTTCGTGGCCCTGATCGCGCTGGCGGTGGACCTGGTGGCGGTGGCCGGCCGGCAGCCGGCGCTGGGCGGGCTGGGCCTGCTCGTCCTCTACTGCGTGCCGGTCAGCACCATCACCGGCGACATCGCGCTGTTCTCCTTCCTCGCCCCGGCCGTGGGCTTCGGTCTCCTGCTGTGGGCCGACCAGCGCAGCCGGCTGGCCCGTGGCGACCGCGCCGGGTCGGGATCACCGCTGGGCACCGGCACGCTCACCGCCGTCCGCACCGGCGCGCTGGCCCTGGTGGCCGGCGTCCTGCTGCCGGTCGTGGTCCCGACGCTGGCCGAGGGCTCCCTGGCCACCAGGCTGGGCGGCAACGGAGGCACGAGCAGCACCGGCACCGCACTGGACCCGGTGGCGGAGATGCGCGGCCAGCTCACCCTGCCCAAGGCCCGGGACCTGCTCCAGGTCTCCTCCTCCGTGGACGACCCGGGGTACCTGCGGTCGGTCGCCCTGGACGTCTACGACGGCACGGGATGGCGGATGGGCAACCTGGACGGCGAGGCGTCGATCAGCCAGGACGGCCCGCTGGTCACGTTGCCCACCCGGGAGACCGCCCGGGAGGTCACCGCCACCGTCACCGCCACCGGGCACGACGACCGGTTCCTGCCCACGCTCTCCGCACCCCGGTTCATCGACGTCCGGGGCGGCGGCAACGACGACTGGCGGATCGACCCGGCCACCGACACCGTCTTCGGTCGCACGGTGAGCACCGCCGGGCGCACCTGGTCGGTGGTCGCGGAGGAACCCGAGCCCACCGTCGAGCAGCTGAGGGCCGCGCCGGACCTGGCGCTCGGGGACCGGATGCGGCGCTACACCACGCTGCCGCAGCTCAACCCGAGCGTGACCGACCTGGTGGGCCGGCTGACCGCCGGGGCACGGTCACCCTACGAGCGGGTGCTGGCCGTCTACGACCACCTCACCGACCGGGCCAACGGCTTCACCTACAGCCTGTCGACCAGCCCGGGCACCTCGGGGGACGACCTCGCCAACTTCCTGCGCCTGAAGCGGGGCTACTGCGAGCAGTACGCCGGCACGATGGCCGTGCTGGTGCGGGCCGCCGGGGTGCCGGCCCGGGTGGTGCTGGGCTACACCCCCGGCGACAGCGGCGGCGGCCACACCCGGACGATCACCACCGACGACGCGCACGCCTGGGTCGAGGTCTGGTTCTCCGGGCTCGGCTGGGTGACCTTCGACCCGACCCCGCTGGGAGCCGGCCGGGCGGTGACCCTGCCGTGGGCGCCACGCGCCGACGCGACCGTCGACCCGGCCACGGTGCCGCCGGCGCCCGATGCCGCGCCGGTCCTGCCGACCGGTCCGCAGGCCCAGATCAACCGGGACGACCGGTACACGCCGCTGCGCGTGCCCGTCACGGCGTCGGGCAGCCCGCTCGTCGGCTGGCTCAGCGGCGGCGGTGTCGCCGCCCTGGCCCTGGTACTGGCCGCCGTCCCCTGGGCGGTGCGCCGCCGGCAGCGGTCGCACCGGGTCTCCGACGGCCGGCCCGCGGCGCTGTGGGACGAGCTGCTCGCGACCACCACCGACCTGGGCATCGCCGTCCCACCGACCGCGACCGCCCGGGTCTCGGCGCGGCAGCTGGCCGAACGGGTCGCCGGGGTCGCCCCGGCCGCGGTGCCGGCCGTGCGCGAGCTGGCCCTGGCCGAGGAGCGTTCGGTGTACGGGCCGCCGGGCGCCGGCGCCACCCCGCAGCTGCGGGACGCGCTGGCCGAGGTGCGACGGGGGCTGCTGCGCACGGTGTCCCGTCGCCGGCGGCTGGGCGCGGCTCTGTGGCCGGCGTCCACGGTGGGCGCGGCGGCCCAGTGGCTGTCGTCCCACATCCCTCGCCGTCCCCGGCCGGTCTGAGCGCGGCGGCCTCGTTACCGTCTGCGGCAACCGCTCCGCCGCTGACCTGAGCTGGGCCCCACGTGCGTGAGATCACCGTCTTCGCCGGCAGCGTCCACCCCGAGCTCGCGGCGGAGGTGTGCGCCCAGCTGGGCGTGGCACTGCACCCGGTCCGGGTGACGCGCTTCGCCAACGACTGCCTCGAGGTGCAGCTGCAGGCCAACTGCCGGGAGCGCGACGTGTTCCTGGTGCAGCCCCCGGTGGCCCCGGTGCAGCAGCACCTGGTCGAGCTTCTGCTGATGATCGACGCCGGGGCGAGCCGGGTGCTGACCGTGACGCTGCACTCCCCACAGGTGCACGGGTTCTTCAGTGTGCCGGTGGACCACCGGCACGCGCTGATCGACCGGCTGCGGGACGCCGGCGCCCGCTCCATCCGGGGTGGCCTGCACCCACGGGCTGTTCGCGGCGGGCGCGCTGGAGCGCATCGGCGCGCAGCCGGACGTGGTGGAGATCGTCTGCACCAACACCGTGCCGGTGCCCGCCGAGCACGCGAAGCCGACCGTGCTGTCCATCGCCCCGGCGCTCGCCCAGGCCGTGCAGCGGATCCACGACGGCGGGTCGGTCAGCGCGCTGTTCGACGCCGTCCGCGTCCCGTGCAGCCGACCGGCGTCCCGGGCCGCCGCGGGCCGGGACGACCGCAGCCGCCGTCCCGGACGGGACGGCGGCTGCGGTGGGGTCGCGGGGGCTACTGGTCGTAGCGGCGGCGGAAGCGCTCCTCGAGGCGGTCCTTGAGGGGTTGGCGTCGGGCCTTGCCGGTCTTGGCCCCGCCGCGACCGACGGGCCGGGCGCCCGCGCCGGGACCGGTCTCGATCGCGCCGGTAGCGGTCTTGTAGTTCAGGACGCCGAGGATGGCCCCGCCGAACATCACCACGAACCCCAGGACGCCGAGCACGACCGACGGGACGGCCACGCCACCGATGAGACCGCCCAGCCCGAGGAGGACCAGGAGGGCGCCCAGTTGCAGCTTGCGGCGGGCCTTCTGCCGGCGGTCGCCGGTGCGGACGGTCGAGGCGAACTTGGGATCGTCGTCGACGAGGGCGCGCTCGATCTGCTCCAGCAGACGCTGCTCGTGCTCGGAGAGCGGCACGTCGACCTCCAGTTGCGCAATGCTCCAACCAC
>JAOPWG010000466.1 GCA_025965775.1 Modestobacter sp.
AGGTGGCCGAGGTCGTGCGTGACCTCTGGCGACGCGACAAGGACCGCGGCCTGTCGGCCGGCGAGAAGCGCATGCTCTCGAAGGCGCGGCAGATCCTGGTCAGCGAACTCGCGCTCGCCGAGGGTACCAACGAGGACAAGGCCGAGGTCCTCCTCGACGAGGTCCTCGCCTCCTGAGCACTCCGCTCCACCCCAGAGACACCCAGATCGCTCCCGTGCACGCTGTCGGCATCGTCGCAGCGGCCGGGAGTGGTCTGCGTCTGGGGGCGTCGATGCCGAAGGCGCTGGTCCCGCTCGGTGGCCGGCCGCTGGTCTGCTGGGCCGTCGAGGCGCTGCGGGCCGGCGGGGTGGCCGAGGTGGTGGTCGCGGTCCCCGCGCCACAGCGCGCCGCGTTCATCGACGTCCTGCCCGCCGACGTGCACGTGGTCGTCGGCGGCGACACCCGTACCGCCTCGGTCCGCGCCGCGCTGGCCGCGGCCCGGGAGCACGCCGGGGACGCCGGCCCGGGCGCCGTCCTGGTGCACGACGCGGCCCGCCCGCTCACCCCGCCCGACGTCGTCGCCCGGGTGCTGGCTGCCCTCGCCGACGGTGCGCTGGCCGTCGTCCCGGTGCTGCCCGTGGTGGACACCACCGTCGTGGTCGACGACGACGGCGTGGTGACCGCCGACGTGCCACGGGCGTCCCTGCGCCGGGTGCAGACCCCGCAGGGGTTCGACCGGGACACCCTGGTGGCCGCCTACGGGCGCGCGCACGGCACGGCGGCGGAGTTCACCGACGACGCCTCGGTGGTCCGGGCCGCCGGCGTCCCGGTGCACACGGTCGCCGGCGACGAGCGCGCTGCCAAGATCACCGTCGCCCACGACCTACGGGTGGCCGAACGGGAGGTCTCGCCATGACGGCCCGCGAAGACGACGGGGGAGCGAGCATCGCAGGGGGACGCCCGGAGCCGACAGGGAGTGAGCATCGCAGCGAGCGCCAGGGAGCGAGCAGCGGAGCGACCGCGGAGGCGACCCAGGACGTCGACCGAGGAGCAGAACCAGCCCGGAGTCGAGCCCTGGACTGGCTGCCCCGGGTCGGCATCGGCACCGACGTGCACCCGGTCGAGGCCGGCCGGCCGTGCTGGCTGGCCGGGTTGGAATGGCCTGACGTCGACGGCTGTGCGGGGCACTCCGACGGCGACGTCGCCGCCCACGCGCTCACCGACGCCGTCCTCTCCGCCGCCGGGCTGGGCGACATCGGAGGCCTGCTGGGCACCGATGACCCGCGCTGGGCCGGTGCCCGGGGGACGGCGGTGCTGGCCCACGCCGCCGAGGTGCTCACCACGGCCGGCTGGGCCGTGGGCAACGCCGCGGTGCAGCTGATCGGCAACACCCCGCGGCTCTCGCCGCGGCGGGCCGAGGCCGAGGCGGCGTTGTCCACGGCGCTCGGCGCCCCCGTGAGCGTGACCGCCACCACGACCGATGGCCTCGGCCTGACCGGGCGCGGCGAGGGCCGGGCCGCGGTGGCCACCGCGCTGGTGGTCCGGATGGCACCGGGGCCGGCGGGCGGGACGACCGGCACCGCCCCGCCCGTAGACTCGGCGTGGTGAGCCTCCGCCTGTACGACACGGCCGCACGCGCCGTGCGTGACTTCACGCCCCTGCGTGCGGGACAGGTCTCCATCTACGTCTGCGGCCTCACCGTGCAGGGCCCCCCGCACATCGGCCACGTCCGGTTCGCGCTCGCCTTCGACGTGCTGCGCCGCTGGCTGCTGCACCGGGGCCTGGAGGTCACCTACATCCGCAACGTCACCGACGTCGACGACAAGATCCTCGCCAAGGCCGACGCCGCCGGCGTCCCCTGGTGGGCGTGGGCCTACGAGAACGAGCGTGCGGCCACCCGCGCCTACGACGTCCTGGGCACCCTGCCGCCGACCTACGAGCCGCGGGCCACCGGCCACGTGCCGGAGATGGTCGAGATGATCGAGCGACTGATCGAGCGCGGGCACGCCTACGCCGGCGACGGCGACGTCTACTTCGACGTCCGCTCCTTCCCTGGCTACGGGGAGCTGACCGGGCAGAAGCTGGCCGATCTGCAGCCGGCCGCCGACACCGAGACCGACGACCGCAAGCGCGACCCCCGCGACTTCGCGCTGTGGAAGGGCACCAAGCCCGGCGAGCCGGACACCGCCTCCTGGGCCACCCCCTGGGGGCGCGGGCGGCCCGGCTGGCACCTGGAGTGCTCCGCCATGGCCGAGAAGTATCTGGGGCCGGAGTTCGACCTCCACGGCGGTGGGCTGGACCTGCGCTTCCCGCACCACGAGAACGAGCGGGCCCAGTCCCAGGCTGCCGGCGACGGCTTCGCCCGGTACTGGCTGCACAACGGCTGGGTCACCATGGGTGGCGAGAAGATGAGCAAGTCGCTGGGCAACACCGCACTGGTCGACGAGGTCGTCCAGCGGGTCCGCCCGGTGGAGCTGCGCTACTACTTGGTCGCCCCGCACTACCGGTCCACCATCGAGTTCACCGAGGGTGCGCTGGCAGAGGCGGGGGCCGCCTACCGGCGGCTGGAGTCCTTCGTCCGCAAGGCCGCCGAACGCGGGGGATCGGCGGGGCGGGCCGGCAGCCCGGCCGGGGAGTCGCCGCTCCCCGAGGCGTTCACCGCCGCCCTGGATGACGACCTGGGCACCCCCGCCGCGGTCGCCGTCGTCCATGAGGCGGTCACCCGGGGGAACACCGCGCTGGCCGAGGGCAACGATGCCGTGGTCACCGCGGAGCTCGGGTCGGTGCGCGCGATGCTCGGCGTGCTCGGGCTCGACCCGCTCGACCCGCAGTGGGCGGTCGGGGGCCACGACCCGCGGCTCGCCGCGGCGACCGACGGTCTGGTGGGCCTGGCGCTCGAACAGCGTGCCGCAGCGCGGGCCCGCAAGGACTACCCGGCCGCAGATGCCATCCGTGACCAGCTCGGCGCCCTGGGCGTGCAGGTCGAGGACACCCCCCAGGGCACACGATGGGAGCTGACCACCTGATGGCCGGCAACAGCCAACGACGCGGCCGCTCGGCCGGCGCCG
>JAOPWG010000492.1 GCA_025965775.1 Modestobacter sp.
GCAGTAGCCGCAGCCGTTGCAGACGTCCTGCTGCACCACCACGGTGCCGAACTCGGTGCGGAACAGCGCGCCGGTCGGGCAGACGTCCAGGCAGCCCGCGTGGGTGCAGTGCTTGCAGACGTCGGACTCCATCAGCCAGCGGAAGTCGGTGCGTGTCTCCGGGCCGGAGCCGTCCCCGGGCCGGGAGAACGTCGGCATGCCGAGGTCCTGGACGGCGCCGCCGCCCACGGGCGCGGTCGGCAGCGGCGTCGTGCCCAGCTCCGCGCCGCCGCGGGGGGCGATCCGCAGTCGTGCCTCCACCACCTCCGTGGCGTGCTCGGTGCCGCTGGGACCGGTGGGGAGCCCGGCCAGACCGGCGTCCTGGTGCCCGACCGGCCGCGGCTGCTCGACGAAGGCCACGTGACGCCACGTGTTCGCGCCGAGCATCCCGGAGTTGTCCATCGACATGCCCAGCAGGTCCAGCCCGTCCTCGGGCACCGCGTTCCACTCCTTGCAGGCGACCTCGCAGGCCTTGCAGCCGATGCACACCGACGTGTCGGTGAAGAACCCGACCCGTGGCGGTGGCTCCTCGTAACCGTTGGCCCGGGCGAGGGCGTCGGGCGGTTCTGCCAGTTCCCTGCTGGTCATGGTGCCTCCCTGGGGGGAGCGGTGCCGGTGGTCACCAGCCGCGTACCGGTGGCAGGGGTGATGCCGGCGCGGCTGCGCAGCTCGGTCATCAGCGCGGTGAGCTCGGCACCGCGCGGGCGGCGGCCGGGGCGCACGTCGCAGGTGCTCACCTTGCTCTCCTGGATGAGCACGTTGGGGTCGGCCACGATGCCGAACAGGTCGTTGACCACGTCGCCGGTCACCAGTCCGGTGGGACCCCAGTGGTAGGGCAGCCACACCTGGTGGACGACGCGCCCGTCGACGCGCAGCGGCGCCATCCGGTCGGTCACCACCACGCGGGCCTGCACCGCGGAACGGCTGGTGACGACGTGTGCCCAGCCCAGGTGGTCCAGGCCGCGGATCCTCGCGAGCTCCGGGGACACCTCGACGAAGAGCTCGGGCTGCAGCTCCGACAGGTACGGCAACTGCCGGCTCATCGCCCCGGCGGTGTGGTGCTCGGTGAGCCGGGCGGCGGTCAGCACGAACGGGAACACGTCGGAATGGGCCTCCGGCGGTGACGGGTCGTAGGGGTTGTCGGCACGCGGGTAGACCCGCCGCGTCGGGTTGCCCTGCTGGCCGTACAGGGGGTTGCGGACCGGCGACTCGTGCGGCTCGTAGTGGGTGGGGAGCGGCCCGTCGAGCAGGCCGTGCGGCGCGAACAGCCAGGCCTTGCCGTCGGCCTGCAGGGTGAAGGCGTCGTCCCCGCGGAGGCCCTCGGGGCCCCGGGCGCCTTCCGGTGGGACGTACCCCGGCGGGGTGGAGATCGGGAAGTCGGGGATGTCGTGCCCCGTCCACTCCCGGCGGTCCGGGTCCCACCAGACCAGCTTCTTGCGCTCGCTCCACGGCCGCCCCCCCAGGTCGGCGGAGGCCCGGTTGTAGAGCAGCCGGCGGTTGGCCGGCCACGTCCAGCCCCACTCCGGCTCGTACGGGCCCTGCTCGTCGGCGGGCTTGCGCCGGGCCGCCTGGTTGACCTCGTCGGCATACACCCCGGTGTACTGCCAGCAGCCACACGCGGTGGTGCCGTCGGCGCGCAGCTGCGTGGCGGCGGCCAGCGCCCGCCCGGTCGTCAGGTCGACCCCGTTGATCCGCCGCAGCACGTCCTCCGGCGACGGCTCCTCGCCCTCCATCCGGTAGTCCCACGCGAGCCGTCGCAGCGGCTCGTCGCGGGGGTCGGTCGAGTCGGCCAACCGCTCCCGGATCCTGCGGCCGAGCTGGTGGAAGAACCACAGGTCGGACCGCTGGTCGCCGATCGGTTCGGCGGCCTTCTCCCGCCACTGGAGCATCCGCTGGGTCTGGGTGAAGGTGCCGGCCTTCTCCACGTGGGCCGCCGCGGGCAGGAAGAAGACCTCCGTGCGACACCGTTCCGGCGCGATCTCGCCGGTCTCGATCTCGGGGGAGTCCTTCCAGAACGAGGCGCTCTCGAGCATGGTGAGGTCGCGGACGACCACCCAGTCCAGGTTGGCCATGCCCAGGCGCTGCAGTCTCCCGTTGGCCGAGCCGACGGCCGGGTTCTGACCCACGATCAGGTAACCGAAGACCCGGCCGTCGATCATGTCCATCGCCGTCCGGTAGGTGCCGTGGTCGCCGTTGATCCGCGGCAGCCAGTCGTACCCGAAGTCGTTCTCGGGCGTGGCCGCGTTGCCGAAATACTCCTTGAGCAGCGACACCAGGTAGGCGTCGCCGCCCTGCCAGTAGCCCTTCTGGTTCGGGCTGCGCACACGGTCGAGGTACGCGCCCAGGTCGCGATCCGCTGCTGCGGGCATCGGCAGGTAGCCGGGCAGCAGGTCGAACAGCGTCGGGATGTCGGTGGAGCCCTGGATGTTGGCGTGCCCCCGCAGCGCGTAGACGCCCCCGCCGGGGCGGCCGACGTTGCCCAGCAGCAACTGCACGATCGCGCCGGCGCGGATGTTCTGCGCCCCGACGCTGTGCTGGGTCCAGCCCACGCTGTAGATCAGGGCCGAGGTGCGCTCGCGGCCGGAGTTCGACGTCCAGGCCGCACAGACCTCCAGGAAGCGCTCCCGGGGGACACCGCACACCTGCTCGACCATCTCCGGCGTGTAGCGGGAGAAGTGCCGCTTGAGCACCTGGAAGACCGACCTCGGGTGCTCCAGGGCCGGGTCCTGGTCGATCCCGCCGGCCGCCCCGTCGAGCCGCGGACCACCCATGCCGGTCTCCATGGGTCCGGTCGCCACCTGTTCGATCCCCTGGTAGGCCCAGCTGCTGGTGTCGTAGCGCCCCGTCCCGGCGTCGTACCCGCTGAACAGCCCGTCGAGGTCCTCGGTGTCCGCGAAGTTCTCCGACACCAGGAACGCGGCGTTGGTGTATGCCTGCACGTACTCCCGGAAGTCCAGGTCGTTGCTGAGCACGTGGTTGATCACGCCGCCCAGGAAGGCGATGTCGGTGCCCGCCCGGATCCGGACGTACTGGTCGGCGAGGGCGCTGGTGCGGGTGAACCGCGGGTCGACGTGGACGACACGGGCGCCGCGTCGCTTGGCCTCCACCACCCACTGGAAACCGACCGGGTGGGCCTCGGCCATGTTGGAGCCCATGATCAGGATGAAGTCGGAGTTGGCGAGGTCCTGCAGGTAGTCGGTGGCGCCGCCACGACCGAAGCTCGTCCCCAGACCGGGGACGGTGGCGGAGTGCTATATGCGCGCCTGGTTCTCGATCTGCACCGCGCCGAGCGCGGTGAACAGCTTCTTGAAGAGGTAGTTCTCCTCGTTGTCCAGCGTTGCGCCCCCGAGGCCGGCGAAGCCCATGGTGCGCCGCAGCACGTTGCCCTGGACGTCGGTGTCCTGCCAGCCGCGTCGGCGGGCGTCGAGCACCCGGTCGACCACCATGTCCATCGCCGTGTCCAGCGGCAGGTCGGTCCACTCGGTGGCGTACGGCGCCCGGTAGCGGACCTTCTCCTCCCGCTGCGGGCCGGTGACCAGCTGCAGGCTGGCCGATCCCTTGGGGCACAACCGGCCCCGGGAGACGGGGGAGTCGGGGTCACCTTCGACCTGGACCACCTTGCCGTCCCGGGCGTAGACGAGTTGGGCGCAGCCCACCGCGCAGTACGGGCAGACCGACCGGGCCGGTTGGCCCGCCGTGGCCGTCCGCCCGCGCAGCGCCCGCGAGCGTGGAGACTGCGCGGCGGCACCCCGGCCCAGGGGATCGGTGCCCGTCAGCTGCCGGTAGACCGGCCAGGCCTCGAGCCAGCGGCGGAGGCGACGGTCGATCGGGTTGCTCGTCATCGTCGTCCCCCAGAGCGGGCGCCAGCCGCCGGCAATGGACGTCGCAGGACTGGTGCGGATGTCTGTGAGCGCGCCACGCTAGTCAGCGCGGCGGCCTCGTCGCATCGGTCGTTCGGCCGATGCGGGGCTCTGCGGACGTGCGTGCCGACCGCCGGCGTCGATGCGTCCGGCCGACCGTCGCTGCGCGGACACCTGAGAGCCGAGCTGGGATCCACGATCCGAACAGAGGTGACACAGGTCCCGCATGGCCGACTCCAGGTGAGAAGCGCCGGTGACGTTTGTCCGTGACGTTTGAAGGTCCTTGGGCTCTAGGAGGCTCGTGACCCAAGCGTGACGGTTACCTCATGCGGAACTCATTCGTGACGCTTGGGCGTGACCCCGAGGGGGTCCGCATCGGGCTGTCGCGATCCCGCAGTCGAGCGCGCCGTCACGCCCGGCCATCGCTCACCGGGCAGCCGGTCTAGCGCTGCTGGCCTTCGCGTCCCCGAGCTGCCCTGCTCGCCAGACCGGAGTCCCCGAGCTGTCCTGCTCGCCACACCAGAGGAGGTGGTGCCCGATCACGAGCGTGCTCGATCCGACTCGATCCGAGCGCTCCACGGGGGATCTCATCCATTCGATGTGCGGAAGAAGGAACGAGCCATGACTTACACCAAGAAGTCCGAGAAGCGCCCCGAGTGGGGCGGCTGGTGGGGCGGCTGGGGCGGCCACGGGGGCTGGTGGGGCGGCCACGGGGGCTGGTGGGGACACAAGGGTTGGTGACCCCTACCCATTCCGTCTAGCCGGAACCTCCGTTCCAGCGAGTGGCCCCCCGTGCCGTCGGCGCGGGGGGCCACCCCCCAGGACAGGTCTCCGGACCCACGACCAGAGGGATGCCTGTGTGGGACGTCGTGCACTCGATGCTGGGACGGTCCAGGCCGGAGGAGGACGGGCTGGTCGAGGCCGCCCCGGCGGTGGCGGTCCGCGAGGTCTTCCGCCGGTTCTGGCCCTTCGCCCGGCCGCTGCGCCGGTGGTTGGTTCTCAGCATCCTGCTGGGCAGCGCCGGCCCCGTGCTGGAGGGGGCGGGCATCTGGCTGTCGAAGCTCCTGGTCGACCACGTGCTGGTGCCCCGCGACTTCGCCGCGTTCGGCCCCCTTGCCGTCGCCTATCTCGGGATCACCGTGGCCACCGGTGCGCTCGGGTTCTTCGGGGCCTACCTCACCGCGTGGACCGGGGAGAGCTTCCTGCACCGCCTGCGCACCTCGGTCTTCGCGCATCTGCAGACGCTCTCGGTCGGTTTCTTCGACCGGCGCCGGCTCGGCGACATCATCAGCCGACTGACCGGCGACGTGATCGCCATCGAGAGCCTGGTCCTCTCCGGGATCGCCGCGATCGTCACCTCGCTGCTGAAGATCGTGCTGTTCGGTGCCGTGCTGTTCGTCCTCGACTGGCGCCTGGCGCTCATCGCGCTCGTCGTCGCCCCGCTGTTCTGGGTCGCCGCCCGCGTCTTCTCCCGGCGGATCAAGCGCGCCTCCACCGACGTCCGCCGACGCAGTGGCTCGATCGCGGCCGTGGTCGAGGAGAGCCTGGGCAACGCACCGTTGATCCAGGCGTACGGTCGGGAGCAGGCGGAGGTGGACCGCTTCACCGTCCAGTCCCTGGGTAGCGTCGCGGCGGCTCTCCGGGCGACGCGGATCAGCGCGTTGTTCACGCCCCTGGTCGACCTGGTCGAGGTCGTCGGCATCGTCACGATCGTCGGGGTCGGAGCCTGGCAGCTGAGCGCCGGGTACATCACCCTGGGCGGTCTGCTGGCGTTCCTGCTGTACCTGTCCATGTTGTACAGCCCGATCAGCGGCCTGGGCCAGCTGTCCACGATCGTGTTCACTGCGGCAGCGGGCGCGGAGCGGATCGTCGAGCTTCTCGATCAGGAGCCGGAGGTGCGCCGGCCGGAGCACCCGGTACCTCTCGGGCGGGCATCGGGCCGTATCGGTGTGGAGGACGTCAGCTTCCGGTATCCCGGGACGGACACCGAGGTGCTCAGTGGCGTCAGCTTCGCCGCGGAGCCGGGTCGGACGACCGCGCTCGTAGGCCTGAGCGGGGCGGGGAAGTCCACGTTCGCCCGTCTGCTCCTGCGGCTGTACGACCCGACCGCGGGACGCATCATGCTCGACGGTCTCGACCTCCGCGACCTCGACCCTGCGGAGTTGCGCGCCAACATCGCCATCGTGTTGCAGGAGACCCTGCTGGTCGACGCCAGTGTGACGGAGAACATCCGGGCCGGCCGCCCGGACGCGACCCATGACGAGATCGTCGCTGCCGCGAAGGCGGCCGACGCCCACCAGTTCATCGAGTGGCTACCCGAGGGCTACGACACCCGTGTCGGGCAGCGGGGTCGCCTGCTGTCGGGCGGCCAGCGCCAGCGGGTGGCGATTGCCCGGGCGATGGTGCGGGACGCGCCGATCCTGCTGCTCGACGAGCCCACCGCCAGCCTGGACGCCCAGGCCAGCGAGCGCATCCTCGCCCCGATCCGACGGCTGATGGCTGGTCGCACCACCATCCTCATCTCGCACGACCTGCTGACCGTGGCCGAGGCCGACCAGATCCTGTACCTGGAGCGCGGCCGGATCGCCGAGGCCGGTTCGCACGAGCAGCTGCTCCGGGCCGGCAACGGGTATGCACACCTCTACCAGTTGCGTCACACGGCGTCCGCCCATCCGAACGGCGGGACAGCGCGTCACCGCGCGCCCGAACCGGACGGCGTGCTGCTGTCCGGGCCTCCCACCGAGCCGCCGAGGGATGCGGCACCCGGGAACGGTGCGAGGCACCTCCGGCCGCCTGCGCCCGGACCCGGGAAGCTGGATGCCTGGTCCGAGCCTCCCTGGGGTGAGGCCCCATGGGGCCCACCGCCCAGGGGCGACTCGTCACCGTCCGGCCTCGACGTGCCCGGCGGGGAGTCCGACGAGCCCGCGGACCGCCGCCCGCAGCCTGCACCACACCGCCTCGTCCCACCCCACGGAGGTCGTCCATGAAGATCGTGTGCATCGGCGGAGGTCCGGCCGGCCTGTACTTCGCCATCTCGGCCAAGCTGCGAGATCCCCGCCGCGACATCACGGTCCTCGATCGCAACCCCCGCGGCGCAACCTATGGATGGGGAGTCGTCTACTGGGACGACATGCTCGACCTCCTCTATGTCAACGACCCGGTCAGCGCCCGGGCGGTGCACCGCATCTCCACCCTGTGGAAGGACCAGCAGGTCCGCGTCGGTCATGAGGTGGCCCACCTCGGCGGTTACGGCTTCGCCGCCCAACGGGCCGCCTTCCTGAAGGCACTCACCGACCGGGCGACCGAGTTGGGCGTCACGGTGCACGACGACCGGCCGGTCCGAGACCTGGACGAGTTCGCCGACGCCGACCTGATCGTGGCGGCCGACGGCGCAGGCAGCCTCACCCGCGAACTCGGCGGGGATCACTTCGGGACCCGGGTGGACACCGGCGCCAACCCCTACATCTGGCTGGGCACGGACACGGTGTTCGACAGCTTCGTCTTCGCCTTCGAGCAGACGCCGGCGGGCTGGATCTGGTTCCACTCCTACCCATCCAGCGGCAGCGTCAGCACCTGCATCGTGGAATGCACCGAGAAGACCTGGCGGTCCCTCGGTCTGGACCGGCTGGACGAGGACGACGGCCTCCGCCTGCTCGAGAAGATCTTCGAGCGACCGCTGGAGGGCGGCGCCCTGATCAGTCAGGCCCGCGGTGAGCCGGCCCGCTGGTTGCGCTTCAAGCAGGTGACCAACCGGACCTGGCGCCACGGGAACGTCGTCCTCATCGGGGATGCCGCCCACACCACGCACTTCACCATCGGCTCGGGCACCCGTCTGGCGATCATCGATGCGGTCGAACTCGTCCGCAGTCTCGACGACTTCCCGGAGGACCTGTCCAGGGCACTGTTCGACTTCGATGAACGCGCGCGGCCGAATCTCCAGGGGATACAGGGCGTGGCCCGCGCGAGCATGAACTGGTACGAACACGCCGACGACCACCTGGACGGGCGCAATGCCGTAGAGACCGCCTACGCGATGGCGAACCGGAACTCGACTCGGCCTGCGGCGCTCAACCGGCGCTTCCGGCTCGAACAGCTACCTGTCATCCGGGGCCCCCAGTCCGTCCTCAACACCGTCCACCGGTGGCACATGGCGGCCCGCCGGGGACAGGTCCCCCTCGTGCCCGCCTGGCACCCCGGCCCCCCATCTCCGGGACCGCGCCCCCCTCGCCCTGCGGACACGCTCGGGGTCAGGCCGGCGCCGGCGGAGGCCGGCACGGTGAGGCCGGAAACCTGAGAACCCGGCCCAGGACGGTCTGCCGATCGGGGGGACGGCAGCGACGCCGTCCGGCTCCGGTGACGGTCACCGTCACCGTCACGGGACGACGGTGACCGGCCACGGGTGGTCGGGGGCGAGCATCGACAACGCCGGGGTGGCCCCGACGTGCACCGTCACCAGCCGGGTGCTCTGACGCCGGGCCAGACCGGCCGCGTAGGCGCCGGCGCGCAGTGCAATCGGTGAGCCGTCGAACCCCACCACGATCACCGCCGGCCCGTCCGTGCCCAGCTCGAACGCCCGGTGCTCGCGGTCCTGTCCTCCCTCGGTCCTCGGGAGCGGCCCGAGGCTCCGGTCCTGTGCCGGGGGCAGGGAGAGGGGGAGACAGAAGGAGGGGCCGGGGGCGAGGCGGACGCCGCAGACGTGGGCGAGGGGCCGCCGGTCCGGAATGCGGGGGGAGGGCTATCCGGCGCCAGGGCCGGCGGAGCGGCCACGCCCGCGGGTGCGCCGGCGTGGCGGGGCGGTGAGTCCCTGCCCGCCCCGGCGAGGACCAGCCCGCACGTCGCCGCGGCGATGCCCACCCCGACCGCCACCTCAG
>JAOPWG010000460.1 GCA_025965775.1 Modestobacter sp.
GCCGGGGGTGGCCGAACCGACCGGAGCCTCCTCGACCGCGGCCTCCCGCACGACGCGCTCGCCGGCGACCCGGCGCACCGGATGGCGTGCGGGGTCGGCCACCCGCAGCTCGAGACTGACCTCGGCGAGCAGGTCGGCGAGCTCGACGTCCAGGGCGTCGCAGATGGAGGCGAGCAACTCGGAGGAGGCCTCCTTCTGGCCACGCTCCACCTCGGACAGGTAGCCCAGGCTGACCCGCGCGGCACCGGAGACGTCGCGCAGCGTGCGGCGCTGGCGCAGCCGGTGACCCCGCAGGGTGTTCCCGAGCTGGGTCCGCAGCAGCGTCATGGCGATCTCCTGTCCACATACGACGAGCAGGTCGAACGATGTGCGACAGCCCCGGTTGACCGAGACGTCGTGCGCTCACCGTACGCGGCGGGTCACCCCCCGGCCGACCGGACGGGAGCTCGTCCGCTCATGGCGTAACGCACGGAGCCGGGCCGTCCTTCCCGGCTCCCAGCCGGTCCAGGAGGGCGTCGATCGCCGCGCGGACCGCACCCGTGCGCACGGCGGCCCGGTCACCGGCCAGGTCCAGCCGCAGCACCCCGGTGCGGGCGCCGTCACTGACCCCGACGTAGACCCGCCCCGGGCCGTGGCCGTCGACCGGGTCGGGGCCGGCGACGCCGGTCAGCCCGATGCCCCAGGTGGCACCGCACCGTGCCCGGATCCCCTCGGCCAGGGCCGCAGCCGTCGGCTCGCTGACCGGCCCGTGGGCGGCCAGGAGGGCGGCGGGTACACCGGCCAGCGTCGTCTTCAGGTCGGTGGCGTAGACGACGGCACCGCCGCGCAGCGTCGCGCTCGCGCCGGGCACGGAGGCCAGCGTGGCGCAGAACAGCCCGGCGGTGAGCGACTCGGCCGCGGACACGGTCTCCCCCCGCGCCAGCAGGGCGGCGTGCAGCCGCCGCGCTGCCCGGTCGCAGGCGCCTCCGCTCATGCCGTCGTCCCGCAAGGTGCGGCTCAGGCCGCGGTGTCGGTGCGTGCAGCGTCGCCGCCGGCGGCCGCACGCCGCGCCGCGGCGGCCCGCATGGCGCGGGTGCTGGTCCGGCGGAGGGTGAGCGCCCGATACACGTAGTCGATGCCGGTGACGACGGTGAGGACGACGGCGGCCGCCATCACCCACCACCGTGCCGAGGCGAGCAACCCGGTCAGCGGCAGGATGTACAGCCCGATCGCCAGCGCCTGCAGGACGGTCTTCAGCTTGCCGCCGCGGCTGGCCGCGATCACGCCGTGCCGGATCACCCAGAACCGCAGCAGGGTCACCCCCACCTCGCGGACCAGGATCAGCACCGTCACCCACCACGGCAGCAGCCCCAGCACCGACAACCCGATCAACGCGGTGCCGGTCAGCGCCTTGTCCGCGATCGGGTCGGCGAGCTTGCCGAACTCGGTCACCTGGTTGGTGCGCCGGGCGATCATGCCGTCGTAGCGGTCGGTGATGATCGCCAGCGTGAAGAACAGCGTCGCCCAGCCACGCCGGGCGTCGTCCATGCCGTCGCCGGCCAGCAGCAGGACCGCGAAGACGGGTACGACCAGCAGCCGCAGCACGGTGAGGGCGTTGGGCAGGTTGACCAGGCGCACCGACTGCGGGGGCGTCGCCGCCGGGTCCGGCGCCACCGCGCTCATGTCGGCTCCTGGCCGGGGCTCGTCGACAGCGGCACGGCGACCACGCCCGACGGTGAGCTCGCCCGCCCGCTCACGGAGCTCACCGCCCGGCCGCGGCGAGCGCGGGCACCAGCGCGCAGGCCACCAGGTCGACACCATCGGTGGCCACCACCTCGGCAAGGACCAGTTGCCCCGCCCGCGCGTCGGCCGGCACCCCGGAGACGGTCGTGGTGCCGTCGGCATCGGGGTCCTGGTGCGCGGCGTGACCGCCCCAGGTGCCCGCCCCTTCGGTCGCGGCGAGGTCGTCGGTGAGCAGCACCTCGACCTGCTCGCCGACGCGCTGCTCGGCCCGCTGCGCGGTCAGCTCCTCCACCAGGTCGGTGATGCGCCGGACGCGGGCGTCGATCTCGTCCTGGTCGAGCTTGCCGGACAGGTCCATGGCCTCGGTGCCCTCCTCGTCGGAGTAACCGAACACCCCGACCGCGTCCAGGCGGCCCCCGGTGAGGAAGCGCTCGAGCTCGGCGACGTCCGCCTCGGTCTCCCCCGGGAAGCCGAGGATCACGTTGGTGCGGAAGCCGGCGCCCGGGGCCAGCGCGCGCGCCCGCTCGATGATCGCGAGGAAGTCCTCCGTGCCGCCGAAGCGCCGCATCCGGCGCAGCAGGGTCGGCGAGGAGTGCTGGAAGGACAGGTCGAAGTAGGGCGCGATCCCCGGCGTGCCGGCGATGACCTCCAGCAGTCCGGGGCGCATCTCAGCCGGCTGCAGGTAGGCCACCCGGATGCGCGCGATGCCCGGGACGGCGGTCAGCTCGGGAAGCAGCTTCTCCAGCGAGCGCAGGTCGCCGGTGTCCTTGCCGTAGGAGGTGGAGTTCTCGCTCACCAGCACCAGTTCGGTGACCCCCTGGGAGGCCAGCCACTGGGCCTCGCCCAGCACCTCGGCCTGCGGCCGGGAGACGAACGCGCCACGGAAGGTCGGGATGGCACAGAAGGCACACCGCCGGTCGCAGCCGGAGGCGAGCTTCAGCGCGGCGGTCGGTCCACTGGCCAGCCGGCGCCGCTTCAGCCAGTCGTGCCCGGGGATGGCGGGGGCGTCGGCGGCACGGACGGCCTCGGTGCGCTGCACCGGGCTGATCGGCAGCAGGGTGCGCCGGTCACGCGGGGAGTGCGGGACCAGCGGGCGGCCGGTGAGGACGTCGTCGAGCCGGTCACCGATGGCGGCGTAGTCGTCGAAGCCGAGCACCGTCGCCTCGGGCAGCGCGCCGGCGAGCTCGGCGCCGTAGCGCTCGGCCATGCAGCCGACCGCGATCACCTCCGCGCCGGAGTCGGTGGCCGCCAGGATGGCGTCGACGGAGTCCTTCTTCGCGCTCTCGATGAACCCGCACGTGTTGACCAGGACGGCGTCGGCATCCTCGGCGTCCTCGACCAGCTCGTAGCCGTCGCCGGCCAGCCGGCCGGCGAGCTCCTCGGAGTCGACCTCGTTGCGGGCGCAGCCCAGCGTCACCACGGCCACCCGGCGCACGGCCGGTGGCGGGGTCACGGCCGGGTCGCCAGAGGTCTGCCCGCGAGGGGTGGGATCGGAGCTGGGCAGTGCTGGCACCGGCTCATCCTAGGCGCCGGGGGCGGCACCGCCGGGCGCCTCGCCCGGCGGCGGCGTCCGAGCCCGGCGCGGCACCGCCACGACCTCAGGCCGCGCCACCACGAAGGGTGAACAGCAACGACTCCAACTCGTCGGGCTTGATCAGCACGTCACGGGCCTTGGAGCCCTCCGTCGGCCCGACGATCCCGCGGCTCTCCATCAGGTCCATCAGCCGGCCGGCCTTGGCGAAACCGACCCGGAGCTTGCGCTGCAGCATCGAGGTGGAGCCGAACTGGCTGGTGACGACGAGCTCCACGGCCTGGACGAGCAGCTCCAGGTCGTTGCCGATGTCCTCGTCGATCTCCTTCTTCTCACCGGCCGCGGCGGTGAAGACCTCCTCGCGGTACTCCGGCTCGGCCTGCCGCTTGGTGAACTCGACGACCGCCTCGATCTCGGTGTCGGAGACGTAGGCGCCCTGCACGCGGACGGGCTTGCCCGCGCCGATCGGCAGGAAGAGCGCGTCACCCATGCCGATCAGCTTCTCCGCGCCCGGCTGGTCGAGGATGACCCGGCTGTCGGTGAGGCTGGAGGTCGAGAAGGCGAGTCGCGAGGGCACGTTGGCCTTGATCAGGCCGGTGACGACGTCGACGCTGGGGCGCTGGGTGGCCAGCACCAGGTGGATGCCGGCGGCGCGGGCCTTCTGGGTGATCCGGACGATCGACTCCTCGACGTCGCGCGGGGCGACCATCATCAGGTCCGCCAGCTCGTCGACGATGGTGAGGATGTACGGGTAGGTCCGGTAGACCCGCTCGCTGCCCGCCGGTGGGGTGATCTCGCCGCGCTCGACCTTGCGGTTGAAGTCGTCGATGTGCCGCACGCCGGTGGCTCGCATGTCCTGGTAGCGCTGCTCCATCTCCTCGACCAGCCAGGCCAGCGCGGTGGCGGCCTTCTTCGGGTCGGTGATGATCGGCGTGATCAGGTGCGGGATGCCGTCGTAGGGCGTCAGCTCGACCA
>JAOPWG010000016.1 GCA_025965775.1 Modestobacter sp.
CCGGCGCGGGAGCCGGCCGGCGGGCGATCCGCCACATGCCGATCGCGCCCAGCAGGTTGGCCAGGCCGAGGCCGCCCACACCGACGGCGACCACCGAGGTGCCGACTGCCAGCACCGTGCCGCTTGCGCCCAGCGCACCGAGCAGGACGGCGGCGACCACGACCACGACCACGACCGCAGCGGCACCGGCCAGTACCCGGACCGAGTGCCGGCCGGCGACCGCGAGGGCAGGCAGCGCCAGGACGACGGCGGCGGTCAGCACCCAGCCGGTGGCCGTGCCCGACAGCAGGGCCACCGCCACGGCGACCAGGCCGAGCCAGGCGGCGAGCGCACCGGCGGTGGCCGCCGCCCGGGGCAGCCGGCCGGCGCGGGCACCGCGCAGCAGGTCCGTGCCACGCACGACCGCCACGACCCCCAGCCCGGCCAGGAGCACCCGGTCGCCGGCGCCGCCCCCGACCAGCGCCAGGACGCCGAGGACCAGGAGGACCAGGCCGAGCAGCGCCATGCGCGGCCACGTCGTCCGGGCCGTCTCGGGGGTGGCCGGCGTGGTGCCGGCGCTCAGCCGGGCGCTCGAGGTCGCAGCGTTCGTCACCGGGCCAGTCTCCCACCGGCCGGCGCGGGTCGCGGGGTGCCTCCACCTGCGACGCCGGCCGCGGACCGCACCCGCGCCCGGCGTCCGGCGTCCGGCGTCCGGGCAGCGAGTGAGCGCGAGCGCGCGGCGGACCCGCCGTTGTGCCACCCTGAGCCGCCCCGGGGGCACCGTCTCCGGTGTCACCGGCACCGATGACCGAAGGGACGCACCGTGACCACCTCGGGGACCGCGCACGCCGCGGGCCGCGCCGGCGACGGCGATGCACTGGAGCACCTCGCCCGGGTCGGCCTGATCGCCTACGGGCTGGTCCACCTGCTCGTCGCCTGGCTGGCCCTTCAGCTGGCGTGGGGTGATGGCGGTGGGTCGACCGACCAGTCGGGCGCGATGGCCACCCTGGCCGGGAAGCCGTTCGGCAAGCCGCTGCTCTGGGTGCTGGCGGCCGGCCTGCTGGCCCTGGCGGTCTGGCAGCTGGCCGAGGTACTGCGGTACCGCTCCCGGCTGCACGCGTCCGGGGACGCGAAGAAGAAGGCGGTCACGAAGATCGTGAAGGCGGTCGCCAAGACCGTGGTCTACCTGGCGCTCGCGGTCACCGCCGTCCGGTTCGCGGCCGGCAGCGGGACGTCGAGCTCGGGCCAGCAGCAGCAGACGGTGGGCGGCGTGCTGGGCTGGCCCGGCGGCCGGTTCCTGGTCGGGGTCGCGGCGCTCGTGCTCATCGGGGTCGGCGCCTACCACGTGCGCAAGGCGATCAAGAGCAGCTTCCTCAAGGAGATCGACACCGCGCAGGCCTCGGCCGGTGAGCGCCGGGTGATCGAGCGGCTGGGCCAGGTCGGCTACCCGGCCAAGGGCATCGCGCTCGCGCTGGTGGGCGTCCTGCTGGGGTGGGCGGCGATCACCTTCGACCCGGCCCAGGCCCGCGGACTGGACGGGGCCATGCACACCATCCTGGCCGCCCCCGCCGGTCAGTGGCTGCTCACCCTGGTGGCCCTGGGGATCGCGGCCTTCGGCGTCTTCTCCTTCTTCCGCGCCCGGTACCCCGAGCGCACCTGACCCCCTGAGCGGCGTGGCGGCCGCCGTTGTGTGCTGATCGTCGTCTCCCGGGCCGGGAAGGCGACGACGAGCGCACACCAGCGGGCTCAGCCGCCGGCGATGGCCCGGGAGCCGTGCAGCAGCGCGGACGCGCGGGCGAGAACGTGGTCCAGGGCGGCCTCCGCGGCCGGGGCGAGCGCCACCAGGTGGGCGAACCCGTGCGGCATGCCGGGCACGTCCAGCCACTCCACCGTGCCCTGGTGGGCGCGGATCGCCTCGGCGTAGTCCCGGCCGGAGTCGCGCAGCGCGTCGACCCCGGCGGTCACCACCAGCGCCGGCGGCAGGCCGGCGACATGACCCTCGGCCGGGCTGATCCGCGGATCAGCCAGGTCGGTGCCCCGCGGCACGTACTGGCGGGTGTACCAGGCCATGTCGGCCAGGGTGAGGAACGGCAGGTGCCCGTACTCGCGCACCGAGGGCTGGTCGGCGCCGCGGGCCACGTTCGGGTAGAGCAGCACCTGCGCGGCCGGCCGGGGGCCGTGCGCGTCGCGGAGCACCTGGCAGACGACGGCGGCCAGGTTGCCCCCGCCGCTGTCCCCGGCCACGGCCACGCGGTGCGGTTCCCCGCCCAGCTCGCCGGCGTGCGCCAGCGCCCAGCGGGTGGCCGCGACGGCGTCCTCGACCGCGGCCGGGAACGGGTGCTCCGGTGCCCGGCGGTACTCCACCGAGAGGACGACCGCGGGCAGCCGGTCGGCCAGCCGGCGGGCCAGCCCCTCGTAGTCGGCGACGCTGCCCAGCGTCCAACCGCCACCGTGCAGCAGGACGACGGTCGCCCCCCGCGGCTCGGCGGGGCGGTACGTGCGCCCGGTCAGCCCGTCGCCCAGGTCGACGTCGTCGGTCAGCACGTCGGGCGCGCCGGCCAGGCCGGCGGACAACAGGGCGCTGAACCGCCGCCGCGCCTCGGCCAGGCCGACCGCCCGGGCCGGCGGGGTGAGCAGGTCGCCCAGCTGCGGCAGCAGCGCCGCGAGCTGGGGATGCAGGTGCGGGGGAACGGCTCCGTCGACGTCCATCGGGCCATCCTGGCCCCGGAGGCCGGGTCAGGCGTCGAGGACGGTGAAGACGTCCCAGAGACCGGTGATCTGCAGCGGGCGGACGACCGCCCGGGCAGTGCCACAGCGGACGCCGAGCGCGCGCCCGCCGCTGACCGCGGCGCGGTGTGCGACGGCCAGGGCCGACAGGCCGGCGGAGTCGAGGAAGGTCACCTGCGCCAGGTCCACCTCGAGGGCGGTCAGGCCTGGGCGGGCGAGCACGTCGAGCAGGCAGTCGCGCAGGCCGGGTGCGGTGGTGGAGTCCACCTCGCCCCGCACCAGTACGCGACAGGCACCGGACGAGGTGCTGACCTGGAGGTCGATGCGGGTGGGGTCGATATCGACGGGAAGTGCGGTCATGGACGCCTCCGGCGGGACCGAGCGTGCCGCCGGCGGGGACCAGCGGCGCTTGCGTCGGGCAGGGCTCACCCGATCGCGGCTGGTGGTTGAACCGCAGGGACGACGCTAGGGTCCTGACCCCTCGAACACAAGAGGGGCCCGGCATGGCGGCTCCCGCCACGCCGGGCCCCCCGCAGACCGGTCGACCGGGCCCGGGACCGGACCCGCGGAGCTCAGCCCCAGACCTCCTGCGCGGTCTCCACGACCAGCGCCAGCTTGGCGATCTGCTCGTCGCGGGTCAGGGAGTTGCCCTCCACCGTGGAGGAGAAACCGCACTGCGGGGACAGCGCCAACTGCTCCAGTGGGACGTGCTTGGCGGCCTCGTCGATGCGCCGCTTGAGGTCGTCCTTGCTCTCCAGGTCCGGCCGCTTGGTGGTGACCAGCCCGAGGACGACACGCTTGCCCGGCGGCACGAACCGCAGCGGGTCGAACGTGCCCGACCGGGCGTCGTCGAACTCGAGGAAGAAGCCGTCGACCTCCAGCCCGCCGAACAGCGCCTCGGCCACGAAGTCATAGCCACCCTCGGCGACCCAGGAGGACCGGAAGTTGCCCCGGCACATGTGCGTGGTGACCGTCAGACCCTCGGGTCGCCCGGCCAGGGCGGCGTTGATCTGGCGGATGTAGCGCTCGTGCTGGTGCTCGGCGTCGCGGCCCTGCTCGGCGAGCTCGGCCCGCTGCGCGGGGTCGTTCAGGTAGGCCAGGCTGGTGTCGTCCAGCTGCAGGTAGCGGCAGCCCTGCGCGGCGATGCCCTGCACCTGCTGGCGGTAGGCGGCCGACAGCGCGTCCCAGAAGGAGTCCTCGTCGGGGTAGACGGCCGGGTCGATCGCAGCCGCACCGCCGCGGTAATGGACCATCGACGGCGAGGGGATGGTCAGCTTCGCCGTCTGCTGCTGGCTCACCTGGCTCTGCAGGTAGGCGAAGTCCGGGCCGAAGATCGGCTCGTCGATCGACAGCGGCCCGTCCACGTGCAGCCCGGCCGGGGTGAAGTCCAGGGTGCCGTCGGCGTTCTTGAAGTGGACCTCGATGTTCTGCTGGACCTTGCTGATCCCGTTGATCGCGTAGATGAAGTCCATGTGCCAGGAGGCGCGGCGGAACTCGC
>JAOPWG010000092.1 GCA_025965775.1 Modestobacter sp.
ACCGGCTCGGCGTGGAGGAGGAGCTGGCCAAGGTCGGCGCCGTCCCCGGCGACGCGATCACCGTCGGCGACGTCACCTTCGACTGGGAGCCCACCCTCCCGGCCGGCACCCTGTCGATCGAGGAGACCGCCGGCCTGGGCGGCCGCGGCACCGACACCCGGCTGGAGAGCGACAGCCGGGCGCGGGCCAACGAGCGGCTGGCGGCCAAGAAGGCGCGGCGCGTCCCGTACGAGCTGACCCCGCTCGAGGACGAGTCCGACCCCGAGCGGGGCGACGACCCCGCCGACGACCGGTGATCGTCCGGCCGGAGATCGCCGACGCGCGCCGGGTGGTGGTGAAGGTCGGCTCCTCCTCGTTGACGACGCTGCCCGGCGGGCTGGACACTGACCGCCTGCGGGCGCTGGTGGACGTCCTCGGCGCTCTGCGCGCTGCCGGCCGCGAGGTGGTGCTGGTCTCCTCGGGGGCGATCGCCGCGGGGCTGGCCCCCCTCGGCCTCACCGGCCGGCCCCGCGACCTGGCGACGGCGCAGGCTGCGGCCAGCGTCGGGCAGTTGCGCCTGGTACAGACTTACGCCGATGCCTTCGCCGTCCACGAGGTGACCGTCGGGCAGGTGCTGCTCACCGCTGACGACCTCACCCGGCGCGGGCACTACCGCAACGCCCGGCAGACCGTCGACCGGCTGCTCGCCCTCGGGGTGCTGCCGATCGTCAACGAGAACGACACGGTGGCCACCGAGGAGATCCGCTTCGGCGACAACGACCGGCTCGCCGCGCTGGTCGCCCACGTGGCCGTCGCCGACGCGCTGCTGCTGCTGTCCGACGTCGACGGGGTCTACGACGGCGACCCCCGCACCGGCCCGGCCCAGCTGGTCGACACCGTCACCACGCCGGCCGACCTGGCTGCGGTGACCCTCGGGTCGGCCAGCCGGAACGGGGTCGGCACCGGGGGGATGGCCACCAAGGTGGAGGCCGCCCTCATCGCCGCCTCCGCCGGGGTGCCCGTGGTCATCACCTCGACCCTGCAAGTCGCCGCGGCGCTGGCCGGCGAGCGGGTGGGCACGCTGTTCACCCCCTCCGGCCGCCGTCCCTCGGCCCGGCAGTTCTGGCTGCGCTACGCCAGCCGCCCGCGCGGACGGGTGCTGCTGGACGCGGGCGCCGTGCGCGCCGTGCGGGAGCGGCACGCCTCGCTGCTGGCCGCCGGCATCACCGGGGTCACCGGTGAGTTCCTCGCCGACGACCCGGTGGAGCTGGTCGGTCCCGACGGTGTCGTGGTGGCGCGCGGGCTGGTCGCCTACGACGCCCGCGAGCTGCCCGACCTGCTGGGACGCAAGACCTCCGAACTCGACCCCGAGCACCGCCGGGAGGTCGTGCACCGCGACGAGATGGTGCTGGTCGGGCGCCGCATCGTCGGCTGACACCGCCGCGAGCGCCGGCGGGCGAGGATCGGGGCGACCGCGCGGCGACCCGGCGCCGAGCGGCGGGGAGTGGACCGGGGTGGACCTCGGCCGGTGTCCTGACCGGCTGACAGACTGCTCCCGTGAGCGAGCTCGCGAGGTCAGGCAGGAGCACAGCACGGTTCGGCACGCGGCCGACGAGTGTCAGCGAGGAGGGCGCGTGACGAACCGCCCCATCCGCGTGCTCGGGGACCCCGTGCTGCGCACGCCCGCCGACCCGGTGCGGTCCTTCGACCGTGACCTCGCCGCCCTCGTCCGTGACCTCGAGGAGACCGTCGACAACCCCGGCCGCGCCGGGGTGGCCGCGCCGCAGATCGGCGTGGGCCTGCGGGTCTTCTCCTACAACGTCGACGGCGTCATCGGGCATCTGGTGAACCCGGTGATCGTCGAGCGGTCCGAGGAGCTCCAGGACGACGACGAGGGCTGCCTGTCCATCCCCGGGCTGTACGCACCCACCGTGCGGGCGATGCACTGCGCGGCCGAGGGCTTCGACGTGCACGGCGAGCCGCTGCGGTTGGAGGGCTCCGGGCTGATGGCCCGCTGCCTGCAGCACGAGGTCGATCACCTCGACGGGAAGCTGTTCGTCGACCGGCTCACCGGGGAGACCCGCAAGCGGGTGCTCCGCGCGCTCCGCGGCTGAGAGAGGACCCCGGTGCCCCCCACGACTCGCAAGCTCGCCGCGGGCCCCTGCACCGGGGCCTGGCTGCAGCCGGTCACCCTCGCCGGCGACATCGTCGTCCTCGAGCCGCTGCGGCACGACCACGTCGACGACCTGGTCGCCGCGGCGTCGGACGGGCGGCTGTGGGAGCTCTGGTACACCTCCGTCCCCACCCCGGAGGGGATGGCTGCCGAGGTCGCGGCCCGGCTGGCCGCCCTCGACGCCGGCACGATGCTGCCCTTCACCGTCCGGCGGGCCGACACCGGCGTCGTGGTCGGGATGACCACCTGCTGCAACGTGGACGCCGCCGCCCCGCGGGTCGAGATCGGCTACACGTGGACCGCCCGCTCGGCCCAGCGCACCGGGGTGAACACCGAGAGCAAGCTGCTGCTGCTCGGCCACGCCTTCGAGACGCTGGGCTGCATCGCCGTCGAGTTCCGGACGCACTGGCACAACGTCCAGTCCCGGACCGCCATCGCCCGGCTCGGCGCCAAGCAGGACGGCGTGCTGCGCAACCACCGGCGGCAGCCCGACGGGTCGCTCCGCGACACCGTCGTCTTCTCGATCATCGACTCCGAGTGGCCCGCGGTCCGCACCGGGTTGCGGCACCGGCTGGCCAGGCACTCCGACTGACCTGCCGCGTCACCCGGTGGGCCCGGCGCCGCCGCGTAGTCTCGCGGACGTGTCCGCCGCCGACCTTCCCCTGATCGGGGCCGCCGCGGAGCGCGCCCGCGAGGCCGCCCGCGTGCTGCGCACCCTCCCCACCGACACCAAGGACGCCGCGTTGGCCGCGATGGCCGACGCGCTGCTGGAGCGGGCCGAGGAGGTCCTCGCCGCCAACGCCGCCGACGTCGGGGCGGGCGCGGCGGACGGGACGCCGGAGTCGCTGCTGGACCGGCTGCGCCTGGACCGGCCGCGGTTGGCCGGAGTCGCCGCCGCGCTGCGCCACCTGATCGCGCTGCCCGACCCGGTGGGTGACGTCGTCCGCGGGTCCACGCTCCCCAACGGTCTGCAGCTGCGCCAGGTGCGGGTGCCCCTGGGCGTGGTCGGCATCGTCTACGAGGCCCGCCCCAACGTGACCGTCGACGCCGCGGGGCTGTGCCTCAAGAGCGGCAACGCGGCGCTGCTGCGCGGATCGGCATCGGCGCACCGCACGAACACCGCGCTGGTGGCCGTGCTCACCGATGCCGCCGAGAAGGCCGGGCTGCCGGCCGGGTCGATCGCCCTGCTGCCCGCCGACCGCGCGTCGGTCGGAGAGCTGCTGCACGCCCGCGGGCTGGTCGACGTGGTCATCCCCCGCGGCGGCGCCTCGCTGATCCAGCGGGTGGTCCGCGAGTCCACCGTGCCGGTCATCGAGACCGGTGTCGGCAACTGCCACGTCTACGTGGACGCCTCCGCCGACCCGGCGATGGCCGAGGCGATCGTGCTCAACGCCAAGACCTCCCGGGTCAGCGTGTGCAACTCCGCGGAGACGCTGCTGGTGCACCGCGACGTGCCGTTCCTGCCCCGGCTGCTGACCGTGCTGGCGCAGGCCGGGGTGACCCTGCACGGTGACGACCGGGCCCGCGCAGCGCACGACGCCGTCGTCCCGGTCACCGACGAGGACTGGGCCACCGAGTACCTGTCGCTGGACATGGCCGTCCGGGTGGTCGAGGACCTGCCGCAGGCGCTGGACCACATCGACCGGTGGGGGAGCGGGCACAGCGAGGCCATCGTCGCCGACTCCGCCACCGCGATCGCCGCGTTCACCGCCGGGGTCGACGCCGCCGCCGTGCTGGTCAACGCCTCCACCCGATTCACCGACGGCGGGGAGTTCGGCTTCGGCGCCGAGATCGGCATCTCCACCCAGAAGCTGCACGCCCGCGGGCCGCTCGGTCTGCCCGAGCTGACCTCGACCACCTACGTCGTCACCGGCAGCGGCCACGTCCGCTGATCGTCGTCCCCAGCCCGTCCCGAGGAGCCGCATGCCCCGCCCGCCGACGCACACCGCCCAGTTCGCCGACGTCGCGGACGTGACGGCCCGGCTGTCCGCGGCGGGTTACCTGCCCGACCACCAGATCGCCACGACCGTCT
>JAOPWG010000122.1 GCA_025965775.1 Modestobacter sp.
TGGCTCGTTGCGGAGCCGCAGCTCCACCGGGTCGATCCCGACCTCGACGGCCAGCTCGTCCATCGCCGACTCCAGCGCGAACATGCCCGGGGTCTCCCCCGGCGCCCGCATGATCGTCGGCGGCGGGACGTCGAGCCGGGCCAGCCGGTGCGTCGTCCGCCGGTCGGCCCCGGCGTACATGACCCTGGTCGCGGTGGCGGTCTGCTCGGCGAACTCGCTGATCGTCGCGGTGTGCTCGACGACCTCGTGGGACACCGCGGTGATCCGGCCCCCGGCATCGGCACCCAGGCGCAGCCGCTGGATGGTCGGGGTGCGGTGCCCGACCAGGGAGAACATCTGCTGCCGGGTGAGCTCGAAGACCACCGGCCGGCCCACCACCTTCGCCGCCATCGCCGTCAGGATCTGGTGCGGGTGGGTGAAGGCCTTGGAGCCGAAGGCGCCGCCGACGTAGGGCGAGACGATCCGCACCTGCTCCGGCCGCAGGTCGAAGGCCGCCGTGACGTCGTTCAGGATGGCGTGCGGCCCCTGGTTGGCGTCCCACATGGTCAGCTGGTCGCCGTCCCACCGGGCCACCGTGGTGTGCATCTCGATCGGGTTGTTGTGCTGGGTGGGCGTCCGGTAGGTCGCGTCGACGGTGACCGCCGCGGCGGCCAGCGCACCGTCGACGTCGCCGATCACCGAGTCGGTGGCGAAGCCGGCGTTCACCTGCTCCGGGGCGTACAGGTCGTCGCGGTCCGCCGACAGCCGGACGTCGGGCGTCTCGGCGGCGTACTCGACGACCACCGCGCCGACCGCCTCCCGGGCGACCTCCCCGGTCTCGGCGATGACCGCCGCCACCACCGCGCCCTGGTAGTGCACCTGCGCCGACTGCAGCACCGGCAGGTCGGAGGGGAGGTCACCGGACAGCCGCGGCGCGTTCTCGTGCGTGAGGACGGCGAGCACCCCGGGCACCGCCTCGGCCGCGCCGGTGTCGATCCGGGTGATGCGGCCCCGGTTCACGATGCTCTGCACGGCCGCCAGGTGGGTCACCTCCTCGTCGGACCCGTGGTGCTCGTAGGCGTAGGGCGCGGTGCCGCGGACCTTGGCCGGCCCGTCGATCCGGTCGATCCCGGCGCCGAGCACCCGGTCGATCGTGGTCATCGCGATGCTCCCGTCAGGTCGAGCAGGGTGCGGACGAGCAGGTTCTGGGCCAGTGGCACCTTGAAGCCGTTCTCCGGCAGCGGCGTGGCCGCGGCGAGCTCGGCCCGTGCGGCAGCCGTGACGGCCGCCTCGGTGGGCGGCTGACCGCGTAGCGCCTCCTCCGCGGCGGCGGCCCGCCACGGCTTGTGCGCGACACCGCCGAGGGCGAGCCGCACGTCGGCGACCACGCCGTCCTCGAGGGCGACGGCGACGGCCACCGAGACCAGCGCGAAGGCGAAGGACGCCCGGTCGCGGGACTTGCGGTAGCGCGAGACCGTGCCGGCCGGCAGCGGGGGCAGGTCGATCGCCGTGATCAGCTCACCGTGCCGCAGCGTGGTGTCCCGGGACGGGTCGTCACCGGGCAGCCGGTGCAGCCCGGCGATCGGGATGCTGCGCTCGCCGTCCGGGCCCAGCACCTGGACGACCGCGTCCAGCGCCACCATCGCCACCGCCATGTCCGACGGGTGGGTGGCGATGCAGGTGACGGGGCTGTCCGGGCCGTCGATCGTCGCACCGAGGACGGCGTGGTTGCGGTGCGCGCCCTGCAGCGCGCCGCAACCGCTGCCCGGCGCGCGCTTGTTGCAGGGCTTGGTGACGTCGGTGAAGTAGCTGCACCGGGTGCGCTGCAGCAGGTTGCCACCGGTGGTCGCCCGGTTGCGCAGCTGGCCGGAGGCGCCCGAGAGCAGCGCCTGCGCCAGCACCGGGTAGCGCTCGCGCACCCGCCGGTCGGCGCCCAGATCGGCGTTGGGCACTGCGGCGCCGATCCGCAGGCCCCCGCCGGGCAGCTCCTCGACCGCGGTGGAGGTCAGCTCCCGGACGTCGACGAGCACGTCGGGGGTGGCGACGCCGAGCTTCATCAGGTCGACCAGGTTCGTGCCGCCCCCCAGGTAGGCGCCGTCGGGCGCGGCGGCCAGGGTGGCGACGGCGCCGGCCAGGTCGGTGGCGCGCTCGTAGCGGAACTCCCTCATCGCCGGACCCCCTGGGCCCCGGCCACCGCCGCGACGGCCGGGACGATGTGCGCGTAGGCGGCGCACCGGCACAGGTTGCCGGCCATCCGCTCGCGGATCTCGGCGTCGGTGAGGTCGGCGGTCCCGGCCGTGAGGTCCTCGGTGACGGTGCTCGGCCAGCCCTGCGCGGCCTCGGCCAGCACCCCCGCGGCCGAGCAGATCTGCCCCGGGGTGCAGTAGCCGCACTGGTAGGCGTCGTACTCGACGAAGGAGCGGTGCAGCGCGTGCGGCTGCCCACCGGCGGCCAGCCCGTCCGACGTCGTCACCTCGGCGCCGTCGGCGGTGACCGCCAGCACCAGGCAGCTGTTGACCCGCCGGCCGTCCAGCAGCACGGTGCAGGCGCCGCACTGGCCGTGGTCACAGCCCTTCTTCGGGCTGGTGTTGCGGAGCCGGTCGCGCATCGCGTCCAGCAGCGTCGTGCGGGTGTCGACGGACAGCGGCGCCTGCACGCCGTCGACCCGCAGGGTGATCTGGATGTCCACGAGAGGAGCACTGCCCCCGACGGGCTCGGGGGCAAACCCGCCGCGTTCGCCGGGCGACGGCTCGGCGTGGACGATCGGGCCGCCCGGCCACGCCCAGCTGTCACTCGGGGCAGGTCACTCCCCGCGCCAGACGGGGGCGCGCTTCTCGGCGAAGGCGCGGGCGCCCTCCTGCGCGTCGGCCGAGACGAACACATGCTCGGTGAGCCGCAGCTGCTCGGCGAAGGCCTCCCGGTCGGTCCAGTGCACCGCGCCGGCGACCAGCTGCTTGGTCGCCCGCACGGCCAGCGGCCCGTTGACCGCGATCCGCCCGGCGAGGACGCGGGCCCCCTCCAGCGCGCCGCCGGGGTCGGTGAGGGTGGAAACCAGCCCGAACCGGTGGGCCTCCTCGGCCGGCAGCGGATCACCGGTGAGCGCCAACTCCATCGCCCGGTGGTACGGCAGCGCCTTGGGCAGCCGCAGCACCCCGCCGCCCACGGCCACCAGCCCGCGCTTGACCTCCGGGATGCCGAAGCGGGCATCCCGGGCGGCGACGATCAGGTCGGCGGTGAGGGCGAGTTCGAACCCACCGGCCAGCGCCCAGCCCTCGACCGCGGCGATCAGCGGCTTGGCCGGCGGCGCCTCGGTGAGCCCGGCGAAGCCGCGGCCCTCGAGCCGGGGCCGCTCGCCGCGGGAGAAGGCCTTGAGGTCCATGCCGGCGCAGAACGTGCCGCCGGCACCGGTGAGCACCAGGACGGCGACGTCCGCGCGGGCCTCCAGGTCGTCCACCGCGGCGGCCAGCGCCCGCGCGGTGGCCAGATCGACGGCGTTCCGCGCCTCCGGCCGGTTCAGCGTCAGCACGCCGACCCCGTCGGACACCTCGACCAGCACCGGATCCGCCACGCGCCCACCCCTCGTCGTCCGCCGGGCCGGCGACCGCGGCGGCCCGGGTGCAGTTCTGCCAGCTGCGCGGCCGCGGGTCAACCGCGGCTCAGCCGGTCCAGATGTCGGCGACCCGGGCGGCCACGGACGCCGCCTGCGCCCGCCCGGCCCGGGCCGAGGGCTCGCGCGCGGCCGGGTCCAGCACGTTCCTGCCGATCGCCGTCCGGCTGGCCTGGTCCGGGGAGACGACCGCGACCCGGCTGACCAGCCCGGTCACCTGGGCGTCGACGCTGGCCATCGGCCCCACCCCGCGCGGGATGGGCGCGAGGACGACGATCCGGTCGTAGCCGTCGGCGAGGTCGGCGTTGGTCGCCGAGCGCATCCCGCCGTCGACGTAGCGCCGTCCGTCGATGGTGACCGGCGGGTACACCCCCGGGACGGCGCAGCTGGCGCCGACCGCAGCGACCAGCTCGACCCCGGAGTCGCGGGTGAAGGTGGTGAACTCGCCGCTCTCGGCGTCCACCGCGGTGACCAGGAACGGGCGCTCGGGCCACCTGGTCGAGGGCAGCCGTGAGGCGATGGCGGCGCGGCGCTCGTCCTCGGTCGGGGTCAGCCCGGCGTCGGCGGCCTTGCGGGCCAGCTCCCCGACCCGGCGCCGGAAGGCTACGTCGTCGCGGCGGGCGCGCAGCATCGCCAGGGCGTACCGGGCGAGCACTGCCCGGGTCATCCGGGCGACCTGTTCCTGCGCCGGCGGCTCCAGCTGCCGGGCGTACAGGTCCTCCAGCGCGGTGCCGCTGGTGAGCTGGGAGCCGACGACGGACCCGGCCGACGTGCCGACGACGAGGTCGGCGGTGCTCAGGTCGACCCCGGCCTCGGCGAGCCCGGCGACCAGGCCGACCTCCCAGGCGATCCCGGTGATGCCGCCGCCCCCGAGCACGAGTGCCGTGCGCTGCTCGCTCATCGGGCCATCCTGACGCACGGCCCCGGTGTCGACGCGCACAGTGATGTGCGCCACGATGCGGGTCGAGCGCCGATGCACCGACGGAGGAGGACGGATGACCGCGACGGACACCCCTGCGAGCACCCCCGCCGACCCGAGCAGCTGGCCGCCCGGTCTCCCCCGCACGCTGGACTACCCGCAGGTGCCGGTGGGGTCGGTGCTGCGGGCCGCGGTGCGCCGCTGGGGCGGGCACACCGCGTTCATCCACCACGACGTCGAGCTGTCGTTCACCGAGCTGGGCCGGCGCGCCCACGCCGTCGCCGCCGGGTTGGCCGAGCTGGGCATCGGCCGGGGCGACGTGGTCGCGGTCCACCTGCCCAACTGCCTGCAGTACCCGGCCGTCTACTTCGGCGTGCTGCTGGCCGGCGCCACCTTCTCCCCCACCAACCCGCTGCTGCCTCCCGCCGGGCTGGCCCACCAGCTCAGCGACGCGGGCGCGCGGGCCGTGGTGACCTGGGAGCCGGCGCTGCCGGTGGTGCGCGCGGCGCTGCCCGGGACCGCGGTCCAGACCGTCGTGGTCACCGGGCCACAGCAGATCGCCGACCCGTTCGCCCCGGTCGACCTCACCGGCTTCGGCGTACCGGCGGTCTCGCTGGGCGAGCTGTTCGCCGCCGACCCCACCGACGGTCACCGCGACGCCGCCGTCGACCCGGCGACCGACCTCGCGCACCTGGCCTACACCGGCGGCACCACCGGGGTGAGCAAGGGCGTCGAGCTGCCGCACCGGGCGGTGGTCACCAACGTGCTGCAGTCGGCCTGCTTCTCCTCCGGCGCCGTGCCGGTGCTCGACGAGGCCGGCGACGTCACCCTCGACCAGG
>JAOPWG010000153.1 GCA_025965775.1 Modestobacter sp.
GTGCCGCTGGTCCGGTCGATCGGCACCTGGCCGCTGCCGGCGAAGAACACCCGCTGGAAGAAGCCCTTCACGCCCGTGCCGGTGAAGTACTCGGCCTTGGCCAGGAAGGTCACCCGCCGGCGCAGCGACAACGGCATGAAGATCCAGTCCGCCGCGGACAGGTGGTTGCTCGCGATGATCGCCGCACCGGTAGCCGGGACGTGCCCCGTGCCCTCGGCCCGGGGCCGGAAGAGGAGTTTCACGATCGGCCCGACGGCCACAAACTTCAGGAACCAGTAGAACAACGCGCCTCCCTCAGCGACTGTCAGACTAGGGAGGGGCCGGGCCGCAGGACAATCGCATGCCCCACCAGCACCACGGCACCACCCCGTCCGTCCCCCTCGAGCCCCGGAGAACCGATGACCCAGGCCACCCCGGTCATGCCCGGAGCCGAGCCCTTCGAACTCGGTGACGGCCCGGTCGGGGTGCTGCTCTGCCACGGCTTCACCGGCACCCCGCAGAGCATGCGGCCCTGGGGCGAGCACCTGGCCGCCGCCGGGTTCACCGTCTGCTGCCCCCTGCTGCCCGGACACGGCACCCGCTGGCAGGACGCCAACGCCAGCACCGAGGACGACTGGTACGACGCGCTGTCCGCGGCGCTGGACGGGTTGGCCGCCCGGTGCACCGCCGTCGTGGTGGCCGGGCTGTCGATGGGAGGCACGCTGGCGATCCGGCTGGCGCAGCGGCGTCCGGACGACGTCGCCGCCCTCGTGCTGGTCAACCCCTCCCTGCTCACCGAGCGCCGCGACGCCACGCTGCTGCCCCTGCTGGCCCGGCTGACCCCCGCCTGGGCGCCGATCGCCAGCGACATCAAGAAGCCCGACACCGTCGAGCTGGCCTACCCCCGACTGCCCACCCGGGCCGCCCTGGCGCTACGCCGGCTGTGGACGGCCGTGCGAGCGGACCTCGGCCGGGTGCAGGCACCGCTGCTGGTCTTCCGCAGCACCGAGGACCACGTCGTCGAGCCCGCGTCGGTCCGGGTGCTGATGGCCGGGGTCGGCAGCACCGACGTCACCGAGGTCCTGCTGCCCGACAGCTACCACGTGGCGACGCTGGACAACGACGCCCCGACCATCTTCAGCGGGTCGGTGGGCTGGATCCGCGAGCGCGTGCCGGCGGCCGTTCCCCCGGCTGCCGTACCCGCGTCGGAGGCCCCATGACGCTCCCCCGCCGCGGCCGGGGCCGCCGGGACAACGGCCTGGACGCGGCCCTGTGGTCCCCGCTGACCGACGTCGACCCCCGGGTCGGGGAGCACCTGCTGGACCTGCTGGCCGTTGCG
Organism: Modestobacter sp.; assembly: GCA_025965775.1. Classification (GTDB taxonomy): domain Bacteria; phylum Actinomycetota; class Actinomycetes; order Mycobacteriales; family Geodermatophilaceae; genus Modestobacter. The sequence continues at coordinate 1,319 of JAOPWG010000153.1, forward strand.
GGCATCGCCGCCTACCTGGAGCCGGCCACCGACGTCGGCCCCTACACGCGGACCGTCTTCCTCCCCAGCCCACCTTCGGACCGGCTGTTCGTCGACCGGTCCCGCCGCGCCGAGGCGCGCGAGCTGCTCGCCGAGCACGGCGATCAGCAGCCCGCCCCGGCGCCGGCACCGAGTCCCCGGCCCCCGACCGACGACGACCTCGAGTTCGCCCGGATCGTGGCTGCCTTCGAAGCCGAGCACGGCCCGACGCGGGCGGACCCCGACGACGCGCGCGAACTGCGCGACGACCCGCCGCCCCCGCCGGCCGAGCTCTCGGTGCTCGACGCGCTGGACGCCACGGACCACTACGAGCCGCCCCCGCCGCCGCCGCTGCCGGTGCTGTCCCCCGCCACGCTGTACGCCCTGCTGCTGCTGGTCGCCGGCGTGCTGCTGGTGTTCCGACCCAGCACGTTCGGCCTGTCGGTCGACCTCGGGCTGGTGCTCGGTGTCGGCGCGGTGATCGGCGGTGTCTTCGTGCTGGTGTCCCGGATGCGGGAGCGTTCGGTGGACGACGGGGACGACGGCGCCGTCGTCTGACGGGGTCCATCGGCCGCCCGGACTGCTCTACCGTCGTTCGGTGAGCACCCCGCACCCCCCGCTCCCGCACCGCACCGTGGTCACCGTCACCGGTCACCTGATGGACACCGGCATCCTCGCCCGCCTGCTCGACGACGTGCTGGAGTACGGCGGTGACTACCGGATCGAGTCCCTGGAGCTGGGCCGCCAGCACGCGGACGAGTCCCGGGCGCTGATCGACGTGAGCGCGCAGGACGCCGAGCTGCTCGAACGGATCCTGATGCGGGTGCAGGTGCACGGCGCCAACCCGGTGGACCCCGGGACGGCGACCACCCGCCCGGCGCCGGCCGACGGGGTCTTCCCCGACGACTTCTACTCCACGACCAACCTGGAGACCCTGGTCCGCCTGGAGCACGACTGGATCCGCGTCGAGCGCCCGGAGATGGACTGCGGCCTGGTGGCGAGCGGGTCCGACGGTCGCAGCGTCGTCCGCACGGTGCCGGTCAGTGACGTGCGCGCCGGCGAGGCGGTGGTCTGCGGCGCCCACGGCGTCCGGGTGGAGCTGCCGCCGCAGGCCCCCCGCGGCGGGGAGGACGACTTCGGCTTCATGTCCTCGGCGGTCTCCAGTGAGAAGCCCCAGGCGCTGCTGGTGCGCCGGATCGCCGAGCGGATGCGCGAGGTCAAGGCGGCCGGCGACCGGATCCTGTGGGTCGGCGGCCCTGCGGTGGTGCACACCGGCGCGGCCCCCGCGATGGTCCGGCTGGTGCACGCCGGATACGTCGACGTCCTGTTCGCCGGCAACGCGCTGGCCACCCACGACATCGAGTCCGCACTGTTCGGCACGTCCCTGGGCGTCGACCTGGCCAAGGGGTCCGGCGTCCCGCACGGCCACGAGCACCACATCCGGGCGATCAACACCATCCGGGCGGCCGGCTCGATCGCCGCCGCGGTGGGGTCCGGCGTCCTCACCGGCGGGGTGATGCACGCGTTGGTGCAGGCGGACAAGCCGTTCGTGCTGGTCGGCTCGGTGCGCGACGACGGGCCGCTGCCCGACGTGTACACCGACGTCATCGAGGGTCAGCGGGCCATGCGGGCCCAGTTGCCGGGGGTGGGCTTCGCGATCATGGTGGCCACGATGCTGCACTCGATCGCGACCGGGAACATCCTCCCGGCGTCGATCCCGCTGGTCTGCGTGGACATCAACCCGGCAACGGTCACCAAGCTGGCCGACCGGGGCAGCGCGCAGGCGATGGGCATCGTCACCGACATCGGCCTGTTCCTCGAACAGCTGGCCCGCGAGCTCGCCCCCGAGTGAGGCCCCCGGTCGACGAGCCGGCCTCCCTGCAGGGCCCCGCCGCGAGCTCGCGAGCGGTGGAGGGCTGGGTGGTCCTTCGTCAGGCCTCGCCCTCGCAGACCGCCCGGCGCACCAGGTCCGCCGCGCCGACCAGCCCGGCCTGCGCGCCCAGCTGGGCGGCGACCACCCGGGGGCCGGGCCGGAACCCCCGGCCGGGCAGCGCCCGCTCCAGCCGCTCCCGCGCGGGGGCCAGCACCATCTCACCCAGCACGCTCACGCCGCCGCCGATGACGACC
>JAOPWG010000155.1 GCA_025965775.1 Modestobacter sp.
TCGCCCTCGTAGATGCAGTCCACCGGACACTCGTCGATGCACGCCTTGTCGAGGACGTCGACACAGGCCTGGGTGATGACGTAGGTCACGGGTTCCTCCGAGGACGCACGGGCGGCGGCTCCTGGACTCAGCCAGGGCCGGGTTCGATCTTCCCCAGTATCCCCTGCGCCTCCCGGAGTGGCGTAACCGGTAGGCCGACACGTCGGTACCCCAACGAGGGGTACCGACGTCGACGGGCTCAAGCTCCGTGCACCGGCGCCGATGCAAGCCGCGTGGCACAGGGCTGGACGCCGTTCGGCGTGGCGACGCGGAGAACCGCGCCCGCCTCGCCCTACGACGCCGTCGCCGACCTCGAGGACCAACTCCTGCGGCTGCGCCGGACGACCGGCGCCACCCGCGTCGCGGTCTGGGTGCACGAGGCGACGACCGCCATGGCGGTCCCCTTCCACCAGGTCGTCTGCGACGGCCGGGACATCACGCTCCGGACGTCGTTGCGCGCGCCCGTCGCGGTGGCCCGCTCACCCTTCCTCTGGACGGTGACCCAGCAGCGACTCCCGCTGGTCGTCCGCGAGGGGGACTCCGGGTTGCTGGCCGACGAGCTCGCCGAGTACGGGGTGCCCTCCGCGCACGGGGAACCGCTGGTCGTCGGCGACGAGGTGATCGGCATCCTCATCGTCGAGCCCGCGGCCGCCGCGTCGCCGACGGCGCTGCGCCAGGCGGGGCCCCGGCTGGCCGAGGCCCTCGCCGAGGCCTGGCGGCGCCGGTCGGCCGAACGCCGGCTCGACCAGGCCGAGGTGCTGCTGGGCCTGATCGAGACCGCGGCGGTCGCCGGGTCGATGGACGCGCTGCTCAGCACCGCCTGCACACAACTGGCGGCCCTGGGCGAGGTGGAGCGCGCCTGCGTGTTCCTCGTCGAGGACGGCGTCCTGGTCCCCCGGATGGCCACCTTCGCCGACGGCCGCCGGGACCTGGCGTCCTGGCGGCAGTTCCGCAACGCACCAGAACCGCTGCGCCTGGCCCGCGAGGTGCTCACCACGGGCGAGCCGATGGCCGCCGACCGGGACTCCACGCTGCTGGCCGGCTGGTGGGTGGACACCTTCCGGATCGCCTCGGCGCTGGCCGTGCCCCTCGGCCGGGGTCGGGACCTCTCGGGCGTGCTGACCCTGGACAGCACGCAGCTACGGCCCTTCTCCGAGGACGTCCGCCGGCTGTCGGTGGCCGCCGGCGCGCACCTCGGCGGGGTGATCGAGCAGGCCCGCACCAGCGAGGCGCGGGCCGCGTCGCTGAGCACCGCCCGCGCCGTCCGGCAACTGCTCGTCGACGGCGCCGGCGCCACCGGGATCGGCGAGGCGGCCGAGGTGCTGGCCCGCGTCGTCCAGGGGCTCGCCGGCACCGAGCGCAGCGCGGCCTACCTGCTCGACGACGACGGCTTACTGGCCGACGTCCGCTTCCTCGACTGGCCGCGCGCACACGAGGACGTCGTCCGCCGGCGGCTGCTCGGGCAGGACGTCGGCGCGGTGCCGTTGTGGCAGCGCACGGCCCGGGACCGGCAGCCTCGCTTCGTCGCCGACACCGCCACCAGCGACCTGCTCCCCGCGCAGCTGGTGCAGGAGCTCGCCCTCACGTCCTACGTCAGCGTCCCGCTGCTGTCCGGGGACCGCCTGCTCGGCCTGGTGGTGACCGGCTCCTGCGGCCCGACCGGGGAGTGGTCCCCGGCGCTGCGCCAGGCCATCGGCCAGGTCGTGCTCGAGGGCGCCCTGGTCGTGCAGAACGCCGAGCTGCGGGCCGTGGAGCAGCAGCGGCTGAAGCAGCTGGCCACCGAGGCGCACGTCGACCCGCTCACCGGCCTGGCCAACCGGCGCCGCTTCATCGAGCAGGTGGAGACCACCGTCTATGCGCAGCCCGACCGCAGCTGCGCGGTGCTGATGATCGACCTCGACCGGTTCAAGGAGATCAACGACAGCTTCGGGCACAGCGTCGGCGACGACCTGCTTCGCCTGGTCGGGCCGCGGCTGGGCTCGACCATGGCCCCCGGGGACCTGCTGGCCCGGATGGGCGGCGACGAGTTCGCCGTCCTGCTGCCCGATGCCGGCGCCGGGCGGGCTCGGGAGGTCGCCGAGTCGATCAGCACCGCGCTGCGGGACCCGTTCGTGCTCGGCGGCATGCCGCTGCACGTGGACGCCAGCATCGGCATCGCACTGTGCCCCGACCACGGCCGCGACCGGTCACTGCTGCTGGCCCGCGCAGACACAGCGATGTACGTGGCCAAGCGGGGGCGGGACGACCACCAGGTGTGGGCCCCCGATGGCGCGCCGGACTCCCGGGACCGGCTGCAGACGCTGGAGCAGCTGCGCGACGCGCTGGAGACCGACCAGCTCCTCCCCCACTACCAGCCGAAGCTCGACCTGGGCACCGGCATGGTCACCGGTGTCGAGGCGCTGGTCCGCTGGCACCACCCCGAGCGCGGAATGCTCCACCCCGACGTGTTCCTCGGCCTGGCCGAGCAGGCCGGGCTGATGCGCCGGCTGGCGCTGCACGTACTGGAACGGTCGCTGCGGGACCTGCGGGTCTGGCGGGCGGCCGGCCACGACCTGTCGGTGGCGGTCAACCTGTCGATGTCCAACCTGCAGGACGTCGCCCTCCCCGCGCAGGTCGCGATGCTGCTGGAGGCGACCGGCGTGCCGGCCGACGTCCTCACCCTGGAGATCACCGAGCACGTGCTCATGGCCGACGCCGCGCGCAGCCACCAGGTGCTCGCCGGGCTGCGGGCGCTGGGCGTCCGGCTGTCGATCGACGACTACGGGACCGGGTACTCCTCGCTGGCCTACCTGCGGGCGCTGCCGGTGCACGAGCTCAAGCTGGACCGCAGCTTCGTCACCCACCTGACCTCCGACCCGCGCGCGGCCGCGATCGTGCGCAGCACGCTGCAGCTGGGCCAGGAGCTGGGCATGACCATCGTCGTCGAGGGGGTCGAGGACGGCGAGGCCCTCGACACCCTGCGGCAGTGGGGCTGCGACGTGGCGCAGGGCTACCACATCGCCCGGCCGATGCCGGCCGGCTCGTTCCTGGGCTGGCTCGCCGCGCGCCCGGTGGACACCCCCGCAGACCGGCTCCCGGTCTGACATCGCAGGATCAGCGCACGGGACAGGCTCGTTCTCGGCTGGGCGTCGCCGACCTGGAACGGGTCACCGCCCGCGGTTGCAGCCTTGGAGGAGGACCGGCAAGGGCGACTGGCTCCTGCGCGCGGGCGGCGGGTTCACCGGACGGGCCAACCCGGCACTGGTGGTGGGTGATCCGGGGACGTCGCTGCCCGCCGCGGTGGACGCCGTCGCCCGCTGGTACGACGATCGCGGCCTGCAGCCCTGCGCCCAGCTGCCCGGCCGGCAGTCCCGGGCTGCGGACGCGGCGTTCGCCGCGGCCGGCTGGGAACGCGACGAGGACGTGCTGGTGCTGACCGCGCCCCTTCCCGTCGCCGCGGTGCCCAGCGTTCCGGTCGACCTCTCCCCCACCCCGGACGACGCATGGCTGGCCGGCTACCGGTACCGGGGGCGGAGCTGCCGGCCGTCGCCCGCGAGGTGCTCACCCGCGCCGAGGAGTCACCCTCGCCTCGGTGCGGCTGGAGCCCGCACCCCGCGCCGCTGGCCGCGGTGGCCCGGGGCACGGTCACCGACGGCTGGCTCGGCGTCACCGCGGTGACCGTGGACGAGCGGCACCGCAGGCGGGGGCTGGCCGCGGCGGTGATGGCGGCCCTGCAGGTGGTCGCCCACAACGCCCCGGCGCTGGCGCCCTACCGGCGGGCGGGCTTCATCGAGCACCACCGCTACCACTACCGGTGCCGGCCCGCCTGACCGGCGGGCCGCCCAGGACACGGCCGACGCCGAAGGCCGCGGCCACCACACCCAGCAGCAGGAACGCCAGGTTGACCACCTCGGTGCCGGCGTCGCCGCCGGCGATGAGCAGGTCGCCCTCCGGACGGCGCTGGGCACCGCCGATCGCCACGACCAGCCACACCACGGCCGGGAGGACGGCCACGAGCCGGGAGCCGGACACCCGACGGGCCGCCGGGACCAGCAGCAGGTTGCCGACCACCGCGGCCGCCACCGAGACCGGCACGAGCACCCCGCCGACCCGCAGCGGCAGCCAGAACACCTCGACGAGGGCCAGCCAGCCGGACACGAGGACGGCGACCAGCGACCAGCCCAGCAGCCGCAACCCGCTCATGCGGACTCCTCGCCGGCGCTCGTCGGTCGCATTCGCGCCGCTGCTGTGCTCCAGGACGAGCTCGCAGGCTCGCTCGTCACGGCAGACCGGCGAAGAGGTCGTCCTCCCAACCGGCCGGGCCGGAGCCGGCCGGGCCGCGCTGCCCACGGACCAGCCGGTAGTACTCGGTGGCCAGCACCCGCTGGCCGAGGTTGTTCGACAGCGCGAAGAACGGACCGTCGACGGTCATCTGGGTCGGGTGCGCCCGCATGGCCGCCTCCTTGGCGTGCGCGTGGCCGGGGCTGTCGACCGCGGCGGTGACCAGGTCGTCGGAGACCGCGAAGGGCACCTCGTCGACGTCGCCGAGGCCGGCGAAGGGAGAGGCCTCACCGAGCGAGGCCATCGCCGCGATGCCCTGGCGCATCACCGAGCGGGGCATGCAGCACCAGTAGACCTTCGCGACGTCCCAGACCTCGCCCAGGTCGGGGCGGTAGCCGGGGTCGGCCGCCAGCTCCACCGCCCGCATCGCCACCCGGTGGGCCTGGATGTGGTCGGGGTGCCCGTAGCCGCCGTTCTCGTCATAGGTGACCAGCACCTGAGGGCGCACCTCGCGGACGACGGCGACCGCGTGCGCAGCGGCGTCCTCGACGTCGGCGTTCCAGAACGCCCGCGGATGCCCGTTGGCCGACGTCCCCATCATCCCGGAGTCGCGGTACCGCCCGGCGCCACCCAGGAACCGCCAGTCGGTGACGCCGAGGGCGGTCATCGCGGCGGCGAGCTCACTGATCCGGTAGCCACCGAGCTGGTCGGCCTGGTCGGCGGCCAGCTGCGCGAGCTGGGGCACCAGCACCTCTCCCTCCTCACCCAGGGTGCAGGTGAGCAGGGTGACGTGCGCACCCTCCGCGACGTAGCGGGCCATGGTGGCCCCGTTGTTGATCGTCTCGTCGTCGGGGTGGGCGTGCACGAGGAGCACGCGGCGGTCGGAGGTCACCGCGCAATTACATCGCGGTCCTCCGGACCGCACCGCGGCCAGGTGCCGTTCCCCGGTCACGTTGAGCCGTTTCGTCGTGATCCGGCGCGGACCGCGCCGGATCACGACGGGAGTGCGGCCACCCACTTACAAGACACTCGTCGCCTCGGCGTAGTGGCAGGCGTTCAGGTGCCCGGTGCCCCGCTCCTCCAGCGGCGGGTCGACGGTCATGCACAGCTCGCGCTGGCCGTCGCTGAGCACGTGGGCGAACTTCTGGCACCGGGTGCGGAACCGGCACCCCGAGGGCGGGTTGGCCGGGCTGGGCACGTCGCCGGTGATGATGATCCGCTGGCGGGCCCGCTCGCGACGGGGGTCGGGCAGCGGGATCGCCGACAGCAGCGCCTGGGTGTACGGGTGCGCGGGCCGGCTGAAGAGCTCGTCCCGCTCGGCGATCTCGA
>JAOPWG010000463.1 GCA_025965775.1 Modestobacter sp.
CTTGACCACGTCACCGGAGGTCGGCGCGTGGACCATCTGGCCGTTGCCGATGTAGATGCCGATGTGGCTGACCGGGCTGTAGAAGCCGATGAGGTCGCCCGGCTGCAGCTGGTCGCGGGAGACGGCCCGGCCCATCTGCGCCTGGGCGGAGCTGGAGTGCGGCAGCGAGAACCCGGCCGCGGCGTAGGCGAACTGGGTCAGCCCGGAGCAGTCGAACGCGTCCGGCCCGGCGGCCGCCCACACGTACGGGTCACCGAGCTGGGCCATCGCGGTGTTCACCACGGCCTGCGCGGCCCCGCTGCTGGCCACCGCCGGTGCGGCGACCGCCGGTGCGGCGGGGACGCGGGTGGCCCGGGACGCGGCCGGCGCGGACCGGTCGCCGACCGCCGCGTGCTGCTCGGCGAGCAGCCGCGCCTGCTGCTGCTGCTCGGCGGTGAGCCGGTCGTAGTCGGCCTGGTAGGCGGCGATCTGCGTATGCAGGTCCGCCTGCTGGGCAGCCACCTGATCCATCTGGGCCTGCGCGTCGGCGGCAGCCTGGTCGGCGGCGGCCTTGGCCGTCGCCGCAGCCTCGGTGGCCTGCTGTGCGACGCCGAGAATCCCGTTGTTGTGCTTGGCGATGGTGTCCAGCGTGCCCACCCGGTCGAGCATCTGGTCGGCCGACGTACTGCTCAGCACTGCCTGCAGGGTGCTGAGCTGGCTGCCGGTGTAGGCGCTGCGGGCCACCTCGCGGACCTGGTCGCGGGCGGCGCCGACGGCGGTCTCCGCCGCGGCGACCTGGGCGGCGGCCTGCGCCGCGGCGGCCTGCTGGGCCTCCAGCTGCACGCGGGCGTCGTTGAACTTCTCGGTCACGACCTCGAGGTCGTGGGACCGGGAGGCGATGAGCGCGGTGGCCTCGGCCGGGCTGACCGGGACCTCGGGGGACGCGGCGGCGGGCAGGGCGGTGAGGGCGACGCCGGAGGCGGCGACGAGCGACAGGAGCACCGCACGACCCGTGAAGGCCCGGCGGCGGGCAGGCATGACTGAACTCGCCATGTTCGGCGGGTTGTTCCTTTCTTCCACGAGCCGCCTACCGAGTTAGCTGACGGGTTCGGGCGGGAAGACGCCCGGCACTCCGGCTCGGTCGAGCCAGGGTGCTTCACCCCAGTACTGCGGTGGGTCCCCGGTCCATCTGGCCAGCGAGGAGCACTGGCACGGTGGTTCGGCGGCGCCCGGTCGGTTGTCACCTGGTAGGTGACGGAACGACCCGTCCGGACAGGGCCACGGTAGGGGCGTTATCGCTACGTGACAAACCCATGGCGTCACTTTGTACAAAAACCTCGGGGATGCGCGTCGACACGCTCACAGTCGGTGACAGGCTCGCGGGGTGCATGGTCTGGCCCGGCGGGAGTTCTGCCTGGTGCTGCTCCGACGCATGGCCGACACGCGGCCCGACCTGGTGCTCGATGCCCTGCCCCGGCTGTCGGCCGACCGGGCCGAGGCACGGGCTGCGCACCGCCGGTGGCAGGCCCTGCAGCACTCGCCCCGGGGCCCCCGCGGAGTGAGTCTTCGCACAGCGGTGCTCGGGCCCCCGGACGAGGTCGAGGACCGCCGGTTCGGCGATCTGGACCTCGTCGTCCGGCGCTGGCCGCTGCCGCTGTGGCCGCACCTGTGGTGGGAGGTGCTGGCCGGCCCCGGCGGCGCCGTCCTGCACGAACAGCTGGTGCGCGCCCCCGGCTCGCCGGTGCCCCCGGCGGACCCCGGGGACCTACGCGTCTGGGAGCACGTCGTCGACGACGTGGCCGTGCTGCCCGGCGCCCGGGACGTCGACCCCGGGGTGGTCACCCGCTGGGAGGTGCACCTGCCCGGCGGTGTCCGCACGCAGTTCGTGTGGGGCCTGCTGCAACGCGTCGAGCCGGCCCCGGGATGATCGTCCGGTGGTCCGCCTCTCCCCCGCCGCCTGGGACGACCCGGTCGTGCAGCAGCTGACCTCGGCCCAGCAGGCCGAGCTGCGCGGCCGCTACGGCCCGGACAGCGAGCCGGGCGTGAAGCCGTCGGCAGCCGACGTCGCCGTCGTGCTGGTGGCCACCGACGACGACGGGGCCCCGGTGGGCTGTGGGGCACTGCGGCCGCTGGGGGCCGACTCGGCCGAGATCAAGCGGATGTACGTCGTCCCCCGGGCACGCGGCCGGGGCCTGTCGAAGACCGTCCTCGCCGGGCTGGAGGCCGAGGCGCTCGCGCGCGGCTGGACCACGCTGCGCCTGGAGACCGGCCCGGCGCAGCCCGAGGCGGTGGCGCTCTACACCGGGGCCGGCTACCGGCCGACGAGCGCCTTCGGCCACTACGTCGGCGACCGCGACGACTGGTCGCTCTACTTCGAGCGGCAGCTCCGGGGATGACCACCCCTGGCACGGTGGCCCGCTACGACGCCGTGGTCGTGGGCGGTGGGCACAACGGCCTGGTCTCCGCCGCCCACCTGGCCCGCGCCGGCTGGTCGGTGCTGCCGGCCGCCGCTTGAACCCGGACCGCCGTCCGCGACGAGGCAGGACGGCGGTCCGGGGGTCCGGGGGTCCAGCGGCTACTTCAGCATGAAGCCGGCGTCGGCCTGCACCGTGGACCCGGTGATCCACTTCGCCTCGTCCGAGCAGAGGAACGCGACCACGCCCGAGACGTCGGCCATCGGCATCGCGTCGACCGGCATCAGGTTGAAGCGCATGGCGTTGCCGAGCTCCTCGTGCTCGTCGAGCCACTTCGGGAAGAAGTCGTTGTTCGACATCGGGGAGTCCACGCCGGTGGGGTGGATGGTGTTGACCCGGATCGACTCGGGCGCCAGCTCCCGGGCCAGCGTGCGCATCAGGCCCACGATCCCGTGCTTGGCCGCGGTGTAGTGGGTGCATCCCGCCACGCCCCGCAGCCCGGCGATCGAGGAGGTGATGACGATCGCCCCTCCGTTGCCACCGGCGCGGATGTGCGGCACGACGGCCCGGCAGGCCTTGAACACCCCGGTCAGGTTGATGTCGATCATGTCGTCCCACTGCTCGTCCGTGAGCTCCCAGGTGTTCTCGGACAGGCTCAGGATGCCGGCGTTGGCGAGCAGGAAGTCGATCCGACCGAACTCGGCCATGGCCGTGTCCGCCAGACGCTGCATGTCCGCCGTGCTGCGGACGTCCGCCTCGATCGCCACGCACCGGCGGTCCAGCGCCTCGACCTCGGCGACCGTCTGCGCCAGGTCACCGGGCTGACCGGTGGGGAACGGCACCGAGCCGACCTGCTCGGTGATGTCGCAGATGACGATGTCGGCACCCTCGCTCGCCAGGCGCACCGCGTGCGAGCGGCCCTGACCGCGTCCGCCTCCGGTGATGACGGCGA
>JAOPWG010000164.1 GCA_025965775.1 Modestobacter sp.
TGGCCGAGCTCGCCACCCCGCTGGCCGGCAAGGTCGTCGTCGACTGCGTCGTCCCGATGGGCTTCGACGAGCTGGGCGCCTACGTGCTCGACGTCCCCGAGGGCAGCGTCTGCCAGCAGGCGGCGGCGATGCTGCCCGACAGCTCGGTCGTCGGCGCCTTCCACCACCTCTCGGCGGTGACCCTGGAGGACCTGTCGAAGCCCACCCTCGACGGTGACGTCATGGTCGTCGGCGACGTCCGCGAGGCCACCGACCTGGTCCAGGCGCTGGCGGGCCGGCTGCCGGGCATGCGCGGGATCTACGCCGGCCGGCTGCGCAACGCCCGCCAGGTCGAGGCGCTCACGATCAACCTGGTGTCGGTCAACCGCCGCTACAAGGTGCACGCCGGGATCCGCATCACGGATGTGTAGAGGGCGCGGCGCGCCGCCGGCATCCGCCGTCCGGGACGACGTGCGCTGACTGCCGGTCGTGGAACCTGGGACTGTCACTCAGCGCACGTCGTCGAGGCCTGCCGCTCAGTCGAACGAGTGCTCGGGGCCGGGGAAGACGCCCTCGCGCACCTCGGTGGCGTACTCCCGGGCCGCCTCGAGGAGCTGTTCGCGCAGGCCGGCGTACTTCTTCACGAACTTCGGCACCCGCCCGCCGGTGAGCCCGGCCATGTCCGGCCACACCAGCACCTGGGCGTCGCAGTCGACCCCCGCGCCGATCCCGATCGTGGGGATGGACAGCTCCTTGGTGACCTGACCGGCGATCTCGGCCGGCACCATCTCCATGACGACGGCGAAGGCGCCGGCCTCCTGTACCGCGTGCGCATCGGTCCGCAGCTGCTCGGCACCGGCGCCGCGGCCCTGCACCCGGAAACCGCCGAGGGCGTTCTCGCTCTGCGGCGTGAAGCCGATGTGCGCCATCACCGGGATGCCATTCTCGGCCAGCAGCCGGATCTGCGGTGCGACGCGGGCGCCGCCCTCCAGCTTGACCGCCTGCGCGCCGCCCTCCTTCATCATCCGGACGGCGGTGGTGAACGCCTGCTCCGGCGAGGCCTCGTAGCTGCCGAAGGGCAGGTCGGCCACGATCAGCGCCCGCTTCGTGGAGCGGGTGACCGCCTTGGTCATCAGCAGCATGTCCTCGACGGTCACCGGCACGGTCGAGGTGTGCCCGAGGACGACGTTGCCCGCCGAGTCCCCGACCAGCAGCACCGGGATGCCGGCCTCCTCGAACACCGCCGCGGCGTAGGTGTCGTAGGCGGTGAGCATCGCCCACTTCTCGCCACGGGCCTTGGCCTGCTGCAGGTGGTGCACCCGGACGCGGGTGGAGGACTGCCCGCCGTAGAGAACCGACTCGGTCACGATGCTGCCGCCCCTTCGCGGACGCTGGGCAGGCTCTCCCGCCAGCGGTTGGTGATCGGCAGGCGCCGGTCACGGCCGAACGCCTTCAGGGAGATCTTGGTCCCTGGCGCGGACTGGCGGCGCTTGAACTCCGCAGCGTCCACCAACCGCAGGACCCGGGCCACCACCTCGGGGTCGTGGCCCCGCTCGAGCAGCTCGGCGAGGCCGAGGTCGCGGTCGACGTAGTCGGCGACGACGGCGTCCAGTTCCTCGTAGGAGGGCAGCGAGTCGCTGTCCTGCTGGCCGGGGGCGAGCTCGGCCGACGGCGGCTTGTCGATCGAGTTCTGCGGGATCGGCTCGGTCTCTCCGCGGCTGCGGGCGTACTCGTTGCGCCAGCGCGACAGCGCCCACACCAGCGTCTTGGGGACGTCCTTGATCGGGGCGAACCCACCGGCCGCGTCGCCGTAGAGGGTGGAGTAGCCGACCGCCACCTCGCTCTTGTTGCTGGTGGCCAGCAGCAGGTGGCCGTGCTGGTTGGACAGCCCCATGAGCAGCGTGCCGCGCACCCGGGCCTGCAGGTTCTCCGCGGCCACGCCGGTGAGCTCGACCGCGTCGTGGAAGGCGTCGACGATCGGCGCGATGGGGACGACGGAGTAGTGCATGCCCAGCCGCTTGGCGGAGTCCTCGGCGTCGGACAGGGAGTGCTCGCTGGAGTACTTCGACGGCAGGCCGACGCCGTACACGCGGTCGGCACCGAGGGCGTCCACGGCGAGGGCGGCGACGAGCGCGGAGTCGATGCCACCGGACATGCCGAGGACCACCGAGGGCATGCCGTTCTTGTCGATGAAGTCCTTCAACCCCAGGACGAGCGCCCGCCACACCTCCTCGCAGTCGCTCAGCGGCTCGGCTATGCTGCCCGGCCGCGCGTCGTAGGCGGGCACCGGGGAGTCGCTCAGCAGGTGGCGGGTGACGGTCATCGGGCCGATCCGGCCATCCCGGCGCTCGGGGACGGCGGCGGGGTCCACGGCCAGGTCGACGGTGAGCAGGTGCTGGACGAACTGCGGGGCCCGGGCCAGCAGCTCGCCGCCGGCGGCGACCACGAGGGAGTCGCCGTCGAAGACCAGCTCGTCCTGGCCGCCGACCTGGTTGCAGTAGACGATCGGCGCCCGCGCCTCGGCGGCCCGGCGGCGGACCAGTGGCAGCCGCAGGTCGTCCTTGGCGCGCTCGTAGGGCGAGGCGTTGGGGGAGACGACCAGATCCACCCCGGCCTGCCCGGCCACCCCACAGGGGCCGCCCTCCACCCAGAGGTCCTCGCAGATGGTCAGGGCCACGTCGACCCCGTGCAGCCGCACCACGGGCAGGTCGGTGCCGGGCACGAAGTAGCGGGCCTCGTCGAAGACGCCGTAGTTGGGCAGGGGCCGCTTGTTGTAGCGGGCGACGACCTGACCGCCGAACAGCAGCGCCGCGGCGTTGCGCGGCGCGCCCCGGCGGGGGTTGGCGTCCCCCGGCCGGTCGTCGACGTCGGTGGGTGCGGTGTCCACGGGGGCCGGCCCGGAGCCCTGGGTGTGCGCCAGGTAGCCGACCACCACAGCGGTCTCACCCAGCCCGTCGGCGGCCAGGTCGGCGGCCAGGTCCACGAGGCGCTGCTCGCTGGCCCGGGCGAAGGACTCCCGCAGCACGAGGTCCTCGGCCGGGTAGCCGGTCAGCGTCATCTCAGGGAACACGACCAGGTGCGCGCCGTACCGGGCGGCCCGCGCGGTCCAGTCGCGCACGAGACCGGCGTTGCCGTCGAGGTCACCGACCCGCGTGTCGACCTGGGCCAGGGCCACCCGCAGCTGCCGGGTCTGCTGCTCGTTCACACATCCAGTCTGGTCGTCGTCCAGGCAGGACAGCCACGCGGGGCGCAGTCCGCGCTGTACCGGCGCAGCGGTCGCGACCTCAGTGACCGTTGGCGGCCGCCGTCCCCGGGGGCGGGGCGGCGACCTCGGCGGCCGGCCGCGGGGCCGGGATCCCAGCCGGCGGCTCGGGAGCGGCGGACGGGCGCTCGGACGGGGTGGCCTGCTCCAGGAAGCGGAGCAGCTCGACGGGGAAGGGCAGCACCAGGGTGGAGTTCTTCTCGGCAGCGACCTCGACGACCGTCTGCAGCAGGCGCAGCTGCAGCGCCGCGGGGTGCCCGGCCATCACCTCGGCGGCCTCGGCCAGCTTCTCCGACGCCTGCAGTTCCCCTTCGGCGGTGATGACGCGGGACCGCCGTTCGCGTTCGGCCTCGGCCTGTCGGGACATGGAGCGTTTCATCGACTCGGGGAGGGCGACGTCCTTGATCTCCACCCGGTCGATGTGCACGCCCCAGTCCAGCGCCGGGCTGTCGATCATCAGCTCCAGCCCCTGGTTCAGCCGCTCCCGGTTGGACAACAGGTCGTCCAGGTCACTCTTGCCGATGATCGAGCGCAGCGAGGCCTGTGCGACCTGGCCGATGGCGGCCTCGTAGTTCTGCACGTCGACCACGACCCGCACCGGGTCGAAGACCCGGAAGTAGACGACGGCATCGACGCGGACGGTGACGTTGTCGCGGGTGATGCCCTCCTGCGCGGGCACCGGCATCGTCACGATCTGCATGTTCACCTTGTGCAGCCGGTTCACCAGCGGCGGCACCAGCACGAGCCCGGGATCCCGGGTATCCCCCTGCAGACGGCCGAAGCGGAACACGACACCTCGCTCGAACTGGTTGATCACCCGGAAGCTGGCCCCGAGGAGCACCAGCAGGCCGAAGGTCACGACCGCGAGCACGGACAGCACGACGTCCATGTCGACCCCCGCCATCGGCGCCGACGGCCGGACGCGGCAGGTCGCGACCGTGCCGCAGCGCCCTCGTGATGGCAGTCTCATCGTAGTGCCGTTCCGTGGCTCCGGAGGGCCCCGCGGTGGCCCCGGAACACCCTCGCGTTGCCGGGGTGGGCCCGGCGCCGCACGCGGTGCGCGGAGTGGCCCGACGGAGGGAAGAGGTCTCCCATGATCCTGGTCTTCGGTGGCACCGGCACGATCGGCGGCGCGGTGTTGCGGCAGGTGGCGGCCTCGGGGACGCCGGCGCGGGCGGCGGTCCGCAGCCCGGAGCGCGCCGGCGCGCTGACTGGACCCGCGACCGAGACGGTGGTGGCCGACCTGGCGGACCCGGGCACGCTGGCGCCGGCGCTGGACGGCGTCGGGGCCGTGTTCCTGGCGTCCCCGGGCTCGGCCGACCAGGTGGAGCTCGAGGGGAACCTGGTGACCGCCGCGGCCGAGGCCGGCGTCCCCGTGGTGAAGCTGGCCGCGCTGGGCTACGACGCCGCCCCGCCGGAGGAGGCGATCCGGTTCGGGGCCAACCACGCGCGGGTGGTGCAGCGGCTGCGCGACAGCGGTGTGCCGTTCACGGTGCTGGCGCCCAGCGGGTTCATGAGCAACTTCCTGGCCAACGCGGCCGGCGTCCGGGACGGGGTGCTGTACGGCTCGGCCGGCGACGGCGGGGTCGCCTGGATCGACCCGGACGACGTCGGCGCGGTGGCCGCCCACGTGCTCACCACGGATGGCCATGAGGGCGCCTCGTACGCCCTGACCGGTCCGGAGGTGCTGACCTTCGCGCAGGTCGCGGAGCGGCTCGCGGAGGTGACCGGGCACGACGTGCGCTACGTCGACGTCCCCGGGCCCGACTTCGAGCAGAGCCTGCGCTCCGCCGGGCTCGACGAGTGGACCGCCGCCGCCGTGACCGAGTTGCACCAGCTCTACCGCACCCACGCCAGCGAGGTCGTCACCGACGAG
The DNA here is from genome assembly GCA_025965775.1 of Modestobacter sp. Classification (GTDB taxonomy): domain Bacteria; phylum Actinomycetota; class Actinomycetes; order Mycobacteriales; family Geodermatophilaceae; genus Modestobacter. Next base: position 5,118 of record JAOPWG010000164.1, read on the forward strand.
GTGCAGAAGGCGACCGGGCGCGCGCCGAGGTCCCTCGCCGACTGGCTCGCCGCGAATGGGGAGGCCTTCACCGGCTGAGCCGATCGGCGGGGCGGGAGGCAGCGTGGATGCCGACACGCCACCCCCGGTCCGCCGGCCGTCCACCTGGAGGGGGCAGGGTGGGGGCCCGTAACACCACCGTCACGCCCGGAGGCGAACATGGCGAGCATGGACCGCCAACAGGAGTTCGTTCTGCGCACCCTGGAGGAGCGCGACATCCGCTTCGTGCGTTTGTGGTTCACCGACGTCTCGGGCTACCTCAAGGCCGTCGCCGTGGCCCCGGCGGAGATCGAGGCGGCGTTCGCCGAGGGCATCGGCTTCGACGGCTCGGCGATCGAGGGCTTCGCCCGGGTCTACGAGTCCGACATGCTCGCCAAGCCCGACCCGGCCACCTTCCAGGTGCTGCCGGCCACCCGGGGCCAGGCCAGCGAGA
>JAOPWG010000165.1 GCA_025965775.1 Modestobacter sp.
TGGCCGAGCTCGCCACCCCGCTGGCCGGCAAGGTCGTCGTCGACTGCGTCGTCCCGATGGGCTTCGACGAGCTGGGCGCCTACGTGCTCGACGTCCCCGAGGGCAGCGTCTGCCAGCAGGCGGCGGCCCTGCTGCCCGACAGCTCGGTGGTCGGCGCCTTCCACCACCTGTCGGCGGTGACCCTGGAGGACGTGTCGAAGCCGACCCTCGACGGCGACGTCATGGTGGTCGGCGACGTCCGCGAGGCCACCGACCTGGTCCAGGCGCTGGCCGGCCGACTGCCGGGCATGCGCGGGATCTACGCCGGCCGGCTGCGCAACGCCCGCCAGGTCGAGGCGCTCACGATCAACCTGGTGTCGGTCAACCGTCGCTACAAGGTGCATGCCGGGATCAGCATCACCGACGTCTGAGGCCGGGGACGACGGACCCTCCCTGGCGCAGGCGTGCTGACCGGTCAGCGCGCGGGGTGATCAGAGTGGGCGGTGGTGGGAGACTACGAGCGTGGTCTTGGCCGACGTGGTCGCGCTGGTGCATGGCGCCGCGGTCCTGCTGATGCTGGGCGGCGCGCTGTTGGCGCTGCGCCGGCGGAGGGTGGTCTACGTCCACGCACCGGTCAGCCTCGGGATCCTCGCGGTCAACCTCGCCGGAGCACCGTGCCCGCTGACCGAGCTGGAGCTCGCACTGCGGGCGCGTGCGGGGGAGCCGGGCTACCCCGACGGCTTCCTCGGCCACTACGTCTTCCAACCGCTGGGGTTGGAGCTCCACAGCACGGTCGTGCAGATCGGCATCTACACGGTCGCGCTGCTGCCCAACGTGGTCGGCTACGGGTTGCTCGTAGCCCGCGCGATGCGTGCGCCCGGCCAGGGCCGCCGGTCAGTGCCGCGCAGGGCGGTTCAGCCCGGCGGCGACGGGGTTCGCCGCAGCGCGGCCGGGCCGTCCCGGATGCCGGCCGGCAGGAGGCTGCCCTCGGGCAGCCAGCGGTAGGAGCGCGGCGCCCGGTCCAGGCCCAGCGCGGCCAGCGCACCGGCTCGGGGAGTCGATGGACGGCGTCCATCTGCAGGGCGACGGCGTCCCGGGTGTCCCCGAGGGAGTCGGCGGTGATCCCGCTCAGGTCCGGGTGCTGCTCGATGCCGGCCAGTTCCGGGCCTGGGCTGCGGTGGACGCGCCCCACCCGGGCCACCCCGGTGACCCGGGAGATGGGCGCGGTCTCGGCGCGGTCTCGGAGACCAGCAGCAGATCACCCGGGGCGAACCCGGCCGGGCTGCGGCGGAACGCGTGTCGCTTCCGCCCGTCCAGCAGCGCCTCGGCGAACGGCTGCCGGAAGGACAGCAGCGCGACCCGCGGCCGGCGCGCGCCGGCTGCGGTCACGGGTCATTCGAAGGAGTGCTCGGGGCCGGGGAACACGCCCTCGCGGACCTCGGTGGCGTACTCCCGGGCCGCCTCGAGGAGTTGCCCCCGCAGGTCGGCGTACTGCTTCACGAACTTGGGCACCCGCCCGCCGGTGAGGCCGGCCATGTCCGGCCACACCAGCACCTGGGCGTCGCAGTCGACCCCGGCGCCGATCCCGATCGTGGGGATGGACAGCTCCTTGGTGACCTGCCCGGCGATCTCGGCCGGCACCATCTCCATCACCACGGCGAAGGCCCCCGCCTCCTGGACGGCGTGCGCGTCGGCCAGCAGCTGCTCGGCGCCGGCGCCGCGGCCCTGCACCCGGAAACCGCCGAGGGCGTTCTCGCTCTGCGGGGTGAAGCCGATGTGCGCCATCACCGGGATGCCGTTCTCGGCGAGCAGCCCGATCTGCGGTGCGACGCGGGCGCCGCCCTCCAGCTTCACCGCCTGCGCGCCGCCCTCCTTCATCATCCGGACGGCGGTGGTGAACGCCTGCTGCGGCGAGGCCTCGTAGCTGCCGAAGGGCAGGTCGGCCACGATCAGCGCCCGCTTCGTGGAGCGGGTGACCGCCTTGGTCATCAGCAGCAGGTCCTCGACGGTCACCGGCACGGTCGAGGTGTGCCCGAGGACGACGTTGCCCGCCGAGTCCCCCACCAGAAGCACCGGGATGCCGGCCTCCTCGAACACCGCCGCGGCGTAGGTGTCGTAGGCGGTGAGCATCGCCCACTTCTCGCCGCGGGCCTTGGCCTGCTGCAGGTGGTGCACCCGCACCCGGGTGGAGGACTGCCCGCCGTAGAGAACCGACTCCGTCACGATGCTGCTGCCCCTTCGCGGACGCTGGGCAGGCTCTCCCGCCAGCGGTTGGTGATCGGCAGGCGCCGGTCACGGCCGAACGCCTTCAGGGAGATCTTGGTCCCCGGCGCGGACTGGCGGCGCTTGAACTCCGCCGCGTCCACCAGCCGCAGCACCCTGGCGACCACCTCCGGGTCGTGGCCCCGCTCGAGCAGCTCGGCCAGGCCGAGGTCGCGGTCGACGTAGTCGGCGACGACGGCGTCCAGCTCCTCGTAGGAGGGCAGCGAGTCGCTGTCCTGCTGGCCGGGCGCGAGCTCGGCCGACGGCGGCTTGTCGATCGAGTTCTGCGGGATCGGCTCGGTCTCCCCGCGGCTGCGGGCGTGCTCGTTGCGCCAGCGGGACAGCGCCCACACCAGCGTCTTGGGGACGTCCTTGATCGGGGCGAACCCGCCGGCCGCGTCGCCGTAGAGCGTGGAGTAGCCGACCGCCACCTCGCTCTTGTTGCTGGTGGCCAGCAGCAGGTGGCCGTGCTGGTTGGACAGCGCCATCAGCAGGGTGCCGCGCACCCGGGCCTGCAGGTTCTGCGCGGCGACGCCGGACAGCTCCACCGACCCGCGGAAGGCCTCGACGATCGGGGCGATCGGGACGACGGAGTAGTGCAGCCCCAGCCGTGTGGCCGAGTCCTGGGCGTCGGTCAGCGAGTGCTCGCTGGAGTACTCGGAGGGCAGCCCGACCCCGTACACGCGGTCGGCGCCCAGGGCGTCGACCGCGAGAGCGGCGACCAGCGCGGAGTCGATGCCGCCGGACAGGCCCAGCACGACCGAGGGCATGCCGTTCTTGTCGATGAAGTCCCGCAGCCCCAGGACCAGCGCCCGCCACACCTCCTCGCAGTCGCCCAGCGGCTTTGCGATGCTGCCCGGCCGCGGGTCGTAGGTGGGGGCCGGGGAGTCGCTGAGCAGGTGGCGGGTGACGGTCATCGGGCCGATCCGGCCCTCCCGGCGCTCGGGGACCGCGGCGGTGTCCACGGCGAGGTCGACGGTGAGCAGGTGCTGGACGAACTGCGGCGCGCGGGCCAGCAGCTCGCCGTCGGCGGCGACGACGAGGGAGTCGCCGTCGAAGACCAGCTCGTCCTGGCCGCCGACCTGGTTGCAGTAGACGATCGGCGCCCGCGCCTCGGCGGCCCGGCGGCGGACCAGCGGCAGCCGCAGGTCGTCCTTGGCGCGCTCGTAGGGGGAGGCGTTGGGGGAGACGACCAGGTCCACCCCGGCCTGCCCGGCCACTCCGCAGGGGCCGCCCTCCACCCAGAGGTCCTCGCAGATGGTCAGGGCCACGTCGACCCCGTGCAGCCGCACCACGGGCAGGTCGTTGCCGGGCACGAAGTAGCGGGCCTCGTCGAAGACGCCGTAGTTGGGCAGGTGCCGCTTGTAGTAGCGGGCGACGACCTGACCGCCGAACAGCAGGGCCGCGGCGTTGCGCGGGGCGCCCCGGCGCGGGTTGGCGTCCCCCGGCCGGTCGTCGACGTCGGTGGGTGCGGTGTCCACGGGGGCCGGGCCGGCGCCCTGGGTGTGCGCCAGGTAGCCGACCACCACGGCGGTCCCGCCCACCCCGTCGGCGGCCAGGTCGGCGGCCAGGTGCACGAGGGCCTGCTCGCTGGCCCGGGCGAAGGACTCCCGCAGCACGAGGTCCTCGGCCGGGTAGCCGGTCAGCGTCATCTCGGGGAACACGACCAGGTGCGCGCCGTCCTGGGCGGCCCGCGCGGTC
>JAOPWG010000223.1 GCA_025965775.1 Modestobacter sp.
CGACCCGGGCCGCCCGGCGGACGAGGGTCTCGCCCTCCGGCCCCCCGGTCAGGGCGACCACCACCCGCTCGCGGGCCTCCCAGACATGGTCGATGTCGTGCTCGGTCTTGTAGCGGTGCAGTCCCTCGTCGACCCGGTCGGCCAGCCACAGCAGGGCCAGCTCGCGCAGCGCGGTCAGGTTGCCGATCCGGAAGTAGTTGCCCATCGCCGCGTCCACCCGCTCGGCCGGGTAGACGTTGCCGTGCGCCATCCGCCGGCGCAGCGCCTCCGGTGACATGTCGACCAGCTCGATCTGGTCGGCGCGGCGGACCACCTCGTCGGGCACGGTCTCCTGCTGGGCGACGCCGGTGATCTGCTCGACGACGTCGGTCAGGCTCTCGAGGTGCTGCACGTTCACCGTGGTCAGCACGCTGATCCCGGCGGCCAGCACCTCCTCGACGTCCTGCCAGCGCTTGGTGTTGCGCGAGCCGGGTGCGTTGGTGTGGGCGAGCTCGTCGATGACCGCGACCTCGGGTCGGCGCGCCAGGAGGGCGTCCACGTCGAGCTCGGTGAGGGTGATCCCGCGGTGTGCGACCTCGGCGCGGGGCAGTACCTCCAGGCCCTCCAACTGCTCGGCCGTGCGCTGCCGGTCGTGCGTCTCGACCAGCCCGATGACGACGTCGGTGCCGCGGGAGCGACGGCGGTGCGCCTCGCCCAGGACGGCGAAGGTCTTCCCGACGCCCGGTGCGGCGCCCAGGTAGATGCGCAGCGTCCCGCGGGCCATGCCCCCATGATCGCCCCGCGACGGCCCCCCGGCGGGGTCCCCGGCGTCACGTTCCCGTCAGGATCTGCTGCCCACCGGTGTCGGGGCAGAGGCCGGCATCCGGGGCGGCGTCGGGCCCGGTGCGGCCGGCACCGGCACCGGCATCGGCGCGGGCTCGGTCGACGGTCCGGGCGGCCGGGTCCTCCGCGGTCCGGGCGGCTCGGTGGCGCGCAGCACGGGTTCCGGAGGCGGCGGGGACGGCTCGTTGCGCCGGTAGCACCAGTCGACCGCTCGCGAGAGCAGCCATGCGCTGCCCAGGAAGACCGCCAGCTGGAGGACGGCGGCGATCATCGGTGTGCTCCCCACGGCAGGACGATCACGGACCCGGTCATGCCTCCATTGCGCTCCCGGTTCCAGGGGGACTCCAGCGTCTTGACGTCTTCCTGACGCTGTGGGCGGCGTTCTTGACGTCCGGGGCGGGGCTGTCAGGATCAGCCGGTGAGCGCCGGTCGGGAGGACTCCAACCGGCGGATGCTGCGGGCCCGGGACGTGATGGACCGCGACTACGCCCAGCCGCTGGATGTGCCCACCCTGGCCCGGGTCGCGCACGTGTCCGAGGCCCACTTCATCCGCACGTTCCGGGCGACCTTCGGCGAGACGCCCAACCGCTACCTGCAACGGCGCCGGGTGGAGCGTGCGATGTTCCTGCTCCGCACCAGCGACCGCAGCGTCACCGACGTCTGCCTGGACGTGGGTTTCACGAGCCTGGGCACCTTCAGCCGGGTGTTCGCCGAGGTGGTGGGCGAGCCGCCGAGCGTCTACCGGCGGCGGGGGCCGCTGCCGGCGGTGCCCAGCTGCTTCGTGATGGCGTGGCTGCGGCCGGGCGCGAACTGAGCAGTTTCGGAGAAGCCCGGCGGGGTGCGGCGGCCCTACCGTCCTCCCCATGATCAAGGCACTCACCATCTCCCAGATCTACGTGCTGGACCAGGACGAGGCGCTGGACTTCTACGTCGGCAAGCTCGGCTTCGAGGTCCAGACCGACATGGACTTCGGTCCGATGCGCTGGCTGCAGATCAGCCTGCCGGGTGATCCCGGCCGTTCCATCGTCCTGGAGAAGCCGGGCGGTCCCATGATGAGCGAGGAGACCGCCGCCCAGGTGCGCGAGCTGCTCACCAAGGGCGCCATCGGCGGGCACCTGTTCTTCCAGACCGACGATGCCCACAAGACCCATGCCGAGCTGAAGGAGCGCGGCGTCGAGCTTCCGGAGGAGCCGATCACCCAGCCCTACGGCATCGACTTCGGCTTCCGTGACCCCTTCGGCAACCACCTGCGTGTCGCCCAGATGCTGGTGCCCGCGGAGAGCTGAGGCAGCTGGGCCCGGCCGCTCAGCCGACGTGCACGTGCGGACGGCGAATGCGGTCGGGCTCGGCCTCGCGCAGCACCTCACGGGTCACCGGCGCGACCTCCCCGGCCCCGAAGAGCAGAAAACGCAGCAGGTTGGCCAGCGGATTGCCCTCGGTCCACTCGAAGTAGATGTGCGGCAGCACTCCGGTCCGGTCCCGGGCCGCCAGCAGCAGCGCCGCCAGCCCGTTGGGCACCGACGAGCTGCCCAGCGTCAGGACCCGGTAGGTGCCGTGCCGGATCTCGCCGTGCACCTGCAGTGAGCTCTCGAAGTCCGATGGGTCGCCGACCGAGACCTCGACGAAGATGACGTCGTCGTCGGGCAGGTCGTGGTCCCGGCGGGTCTGCTCCAGCTTGTCCCGGTACTCCCCCTCGTCCCGGGAGTCGGGCTCGTTGGCCACCAGGCGCAGCCGCCGGCGTGAGCAGTCGCGGAGGAAGAGCCCGGCCATGTCGTCGAAGACGACGTCGGTCACCCGCAGCTCGAAGGAGCGGGACAGCCGGGACACCAGCGACACCGTGATGATCGCGGCGATGAAGAGCCCGCCGATCCGCACCCCGTCGGGCCGCTCGATCACGTTCGCCACCGTGGTGTAGCTGAAGATCGCCGAGATCGCGCCGAAGCCGATCACCTTGAGCCGCTCCCCGGTCCGGTGCGCCGCGAGCGTCACCGCCACTGATGCGGAGGTGATCAGCACCAGCACGCCGGTCGCGTAGGCGCCGCCCTGCGCGTCGACGTCGGCGTCGAAGAACCAGGTGACCAGGAAGGCGGCCCCGGTCAGCACGAGCACCAGGGGGCGCACGGCCCGCGCCCATTGCGGGGCCATGCCGTAGCGGGGCAGGTAGCGGGGGATGAGGTTGAGCATCCCGGCCATCGCCGAGGCGCCGGCGAACCACAGGATGGCGATGGTCGAGACGTCGTAGACGGTGCCGAACGCGCTGCCGAGGTACTCGTGTGCCAGATAGGCCAGCGCCCGGCCGTTGGCCCGGCCGCCCGGCCGGAACTCGGCCTGGGGGATCAGCAGCGTGGTGATGAGGCTGGTGGCGATCAGGTAGCCGCTCATGATCAGCGCGGCCGTCGTCAGCAGCTTGCGGGCGCCACGGATCCGGCCGGTCGGCTGTTCCTCGGTGTCCGTGGGGTCGCCTTCGATGTGCGGCATGACCGCCACGCCGGTCTCGAAACCGGACAGGCCCAGCGCCAGCCGCGGGAAGACCAGCAGCGCCACACCGACGACGACCAGCGGGCTGCTGTACCCGGTGGTCAGCGCCCTGGTCCAGTCGACGACGAGCCCGCCGGCGGTGGCCACGTGCCAGAGCCCGACCAGCACGACGACGAGGTTCAGCGTCAGGTAGACGACCACCAGGTAGACCGCGACGCCGATCGCGTCGCCGAAGCCACGCAGGAACACCGCGCCCAGCAGTGCCAGCAGGGCCAGGGTCACGGCCAGCCGGTGGTCACCGAGTGCGGCCGGGACGACCGGGTTCTCCGCGATGTGCGCGGTCGCGTCGGCGGCGGAGAGGGTCATCGTGATGATGAAGTCGGTGGCGGCGAAGCCGAGCAGCACCAGGACGAAGAGCTTGCCGCGCCAGAACGGCAGCAGCCGTTCCAGCATGGCGATCGACCCCTCGCCGTGCGGGCTCTCCGCGGCCACCCGGCGGTAGACCGGCAGCGCACCGAACAGGGTCAGCGCGACCAGAACCAGGGTGGCGATGGGGGAGATGACACCGGCGGCGAGCGCGGCGATGCCCGGCTGGTAGCCCAGCGTGGAGAAGTAGTCGACACCGGTGAGGCACATGACCTTCCACCAGGGCCGGCGGTGTTCCTCACGGGTCGGCTCGCCGTGCGGTCCGGAGTGGCTGGGGCCCTGACCGGCGCCGCTCATCAGCCACGTGCGTACCGGCGACTGTGTCGATGGGGGTCGCTGCTGGGTCCGCGTGGCCACCGGGGCTCCTCGCGTTCGTGGCCCGGCCGCCCCGGGAGTCCCGCGATCCGACGATAGGGGCGGCCGGACCCGGTCGGCGGGCTCTCGGTGTCAAGATCGCGTCAAGGTCTGAGCCCGGACCCGTCAGGACCTCGTCAAGCACGGTCGCGGGGCCACCGTCCGCTCCTAGTGTCGCCGCCTGCGGGGTGGACGACGACCGGTCGGCCGCCCCGATCTGATCGAAGGGGCGAGGACGTGACCGACGTGATCTACGTGCTGCTCACGCTGGCGGTGTTCGGGCTGCTGACCTGGGCGGTCCGCGGGGTGGAGCGGCTGTGGACGTGAAGGCGACGGGCGAGCGAGCATCGCAGGGAGATGCCCGGAGCCGACAGGGAGCGAGCCTCGCAGCGAGATGCCCGGAGCCGACAGGGCGTGAGCATCGCAGCGAGCGCCAGCGAGTGAGGAGCGGAGCACCCGCGGAGGCGACCCGGGGCGTCGAGCGGGGAGCGGAACGACCGCGGAGGCGACCCATGCCGTCGACCGAGGAGCGGAACGACCCCGGAGTCGAGCGATGAGTCTCGAGACCTGGGTGGGGCTCGCGGTCGCGGTGGGCCTGCTGCTGTACCTGCTGGCCTCCCTGCTGTTCCCGGACCGGTTCTGATGAGCAGGGACTCCCTGGGGGGTGTCACGGCCGGATGGCTGCAGGCGGCGGTGCTGGTGGTGGCGCTGGCCGCCGTCCACCGGCCGCTCGGCGACTGGATGGCCCGTGTGTTCACCAGCCCCCGGCACGGCCGGGTGGAGAAGGTGGTCTACCGGGTGGTCGGGGTCGATCCGGACAGCGAGCAGCGCTGGCCGGTCTACCTGCGGAGCGTGCTGGCGTTCTCCCTGGTCGGCGTGCTGCTGCTCTACGTGCTGCAGCGGGTCCAGTCGCTGCTGCCGCTGTCCGACGGCATGGCCGCCGTCGAGCCGGGCTCGGCGTGGAACACCGCGGTCAGCTTCGTGACCAACACGAACTGGCAGGGCTACAGCGGTGAGTCGACGATGGGCAACCTGGTCCAGATGGCCGGGCTGGCCGTGCAGAACTTCCTATCCGCGGCCGTCGGCATAGCCGTCGCGATCGCCCTCGTCCGCGGCTTCGCCCGCACCCGGACCGACCGGCTGGGCAACTTCTGGGTCGACGTCACCCGGGCGGTGACGCGGATCCTGCTGCCGTTGGCGGTGCTGGCCACCGTCGTCCTGGTGCTGGGTGGCGTGGTGCAGAACCTGTCCGGCGGCACCGGCGCGACCACCCTGACCGGTGCCACGCAGTTCCTGCCCGGTGGACCGGTGGCCTCCCAGGAGGCGATCAAGGAGCTGGGTACCAACGGTGGTGGCTTCTTCAACGCGAACTCCGCGCACCCCTTCGAGGATCCGGTCGCGTGGGTCTCGCTGTTCCAGGTCTTCCTGCTGCTCGCCATCCCGTTCTCGCTGCCGCGCACCTTCGGCCGCCTGGTCGGCGACGAGCGGCAGGGCTACGCGATCCTCGGCGTCATGGCCGGGCTGGCGACGGTGTCGGCGGCGCTGTTGAGCTGGTTCGAGGCGCGGGCCGGGGGGACGGCGACGCAGCTGGCCGGCGCGGCGATGGAGGGCAAGGAGGTCCGCTTCGGCGCCCCGCTGTCGGCGTTGTTCGGCACGGCCACGACCCTCACCTCGACCGGCGCGGTGAACGGCATGCACGACAGCTTCACCCCGCTCGGCGGTGGCGTGGCGATGGTCAACATGATGCTGGGCGAGGTCGCGCCCGGCGGCGTCGGCTCCGGGCTGTACGGCATGCTCGTGCTCGCCGTGATCGCGGTGTTCGTCGCCGGGCTCATGGTGGGGCGGACACCGGAGTACCTCGGCAAGCGGCTGGGGCGCCGGGAGATGACCCTCTCCTCGCTGTACATCCTGACCACGCCGGCCCTCGCACTCATCGGCACCGGCGTGGCCATGGCGGTCACCGCGGGACGCAGCTCCATGCTGAACGCCGGGCCGCACGGGCTGTCGGAGGTGCTCTACGCCTTCACCTCGGCCGCCAACAACAACGGCTCGGCCT
>JAOPWG010000231.1 GCA_025965775.1 Modestobacter sp.
CCCCGGTAGCCGAGCAGTTCGGTGCCGGTGCTGATCCCCGAGTACCGCGTGCGCACGAGCAGCCGGCCCGGGCCGGGTTCGGGCAGGTCCACGGGCGCGAGTTCGACCTGCCGTGGGGCCACGAACAACAGCCGGAGGGCCTGCACGCCGGCTCACCCCCAGGTCTCGTCGCCTGCTCGTCCGCCCGCGCGACGGTAGCGTGCAAGGTCCCGGTTGCCGAGGGAGCGAGGAGTCGGGCGCATGGATGCTGAACCGTCGCCGGATGGCCGGTCGGCGCCGCTCGAGGTGGCGACCGCGCCGATCCCGACGCCGTACGGCGAGTTCCGGGCACGCGCCTTCGAGAGCCCCTCCGGGCACGTGCACCTCGCCTTGGTGTTCGGCGAGATCGGCGACGGCGAGTCGCTCCTGACCCGGGTGCACTCGGAATGCCTGACCGGGGATGCCCTCGGCTCGCTCCGCTGCGACTGCGGCGTCCAGTTGCGGTCGGCACTGCGGATCGTGGCCGCCGAGGGACGGGGCGTCGTGCTGTACGTCAACGGCCACGAGGGCCGTGGGATCGGGTTGGTCAACAAGCTGCGGGCCTACGTCGAGCAGGACGCGGGGGCCGACACCGTCGACGCCAACCTGCGGCTCGGCCTCCATGCCGATCCGCGCGACTACGTCGACCCGGCCGCGATCCTGCGGTCTCTCGGGGCCCGGTCGGTCCGCCTGCTGTCGAACAACCCGGCCAAAGCGGCAGGCCTCCGGGAACACGGGGTCGCGGTCGAGTCGTTGCAGCCGCTCGGCACCGTCGCGAACCGGCACAACCGCGCGTACCTGGACACCAAGCAGGCGCGGTTCAGGCACCTCCCGTCGACCGGGCCCCGGCCGGACGAGCTCCCTCCCGCGCCGGTCGACGTCGGCAGCCTGCTCGGCTCGCTGCACTCGCACGCCGACCGGCCCCACGTCGTCCTGAAGTACGCCCAGACGCTCGACGGGCGGATCGCAACGCGGACCGGCGACGCGAAGTGGATCAGCGGCGAGCCGGAACGTCAGCTGTCGCACGCGATACGCGCCGGCTGCGATGCGGTCCTCGTCGGAGCCCGCACCCTGCTGCAGGACGACCCGCAGCTCACCGTTCGGATGGTCCCGGGCTCCTCGCCGCTGCGCGTGGTGCTGGACTCGAGACTGCGCACGCCGCGGACGGCGAAGGTGCTGTCCGACGACGCCGCCACGGTGATCCTGTGCCGGCCCGATGCCGATCCGGCGCGCCGCCGGGCACTGGAGTCGTCGGGCGCCACCGTCCGGGACGTCGCCCCCGGGCCCGACGGGTTGCGGGTCGACGAGGCGCTGCGTCTGCTGCGTTCGATCGGGATCGCGTCGCTGCTGGTCGAGGGCGGCGGCCGGGTTATCACGTCGATGCTGCGCGCGGCTGCGGTCGACCGGGTGGTCGTGTCGCTGTCACCGACGATCATCGGTTCGGGCGTCGAAGCGGTCGGCCCGCTCGGCGTCGACCGGGTCGCCGACGGCATCCGGCTGGTCCACCGGTCGGTGTTCCTGGCCGGCGACGACGTTGTGATGGGCTTCGACGTGGCTGACGGCGCCGCGGGGGAGCGGTAGTCAGGCGACCGGGACGTCGGCGGCCCCGCTGACGTCCGTGTCGGTGTCCGAGCGACGCCGGTCCGGGCGCGGCGGATCCGGTCGACGCCCAGCACGATCCCGCCGGGCAGCGTTGCGACGAGCCCCATCACGCCGTAGGCCGCCGCGGGGGACGGCGCACTGATCCGCCCCCGGACCGGTGGCAGCGAAGGCCCACGCGGCCACGCCCTCGCGGGGCCCCCACCCGCCGATGTTGAGCGGTACCGCCATCGCGAGCAGCACCAGCATCGCCAGCGGCGCCAACCGTGCCGGCGATTGCGGTCGATCCGGTCGTCCACGCCGCGACCAGGAAGGTGCTGCCGTGGCCGGCAGCGACGACCACGGAGGTGACCGTGACGACGGGCCACACCCGTCGGCCGGGCAGGCCCTCGCGGATGTCGGCGCGCGCCGCGCGCACGACCCGTGCTCGCCGGGACGGCCCACGCTGCGGCAGTGCCCGCAGCACGAGGGTCGCGCAGAGTGCGCCGAGGACGGCAGCCGCGACGCCCCACCCCATCACCGCGTGCACCGGTGAGTCCAGGACGAGCAGTGCGACCAGCGCGAGGACCAGGAGCACCACCTGGCCGGCAGTACGCTCCCACGCGACGGCGCGCAGACCACGGCCGAGGTCTCCCGCCTCCAGGTGCATGCAGGCGTGCACGGTCAGCGGCCAGCCGCGGTCGTACGCGGCACGCCGGGTCGCCGGCTTCGCGACCGCCAGCCGCACCGCCACCTGATCGATCGGGCCGGCCGGCCGGGCCGACCGGGCGGGCAGGCGTTGCCGGCGTCGTGCCCCGCGTACGGGCCATAGATCACTCAGCGGCTCCCACGCGACGGCCGCCGCGACCGAGCCGGTTTCCTCACCGCCGGGTCGGTCGCCGCGGCCGCTTGACGCTTCAGACCATGGGATGCCTGAGCGCCGCAGCCCCGGGCGGCGGCGCGCGCACCTGACCTGCGCGACGCTCAGGGGCAGCCCTGTCCCCAGCCAGCGCAGCAGCGGCCCGATCAGCGGCTTCTCGTGCCCGCGCCGCGCGATGGCCCGGCCGCGAACCGCCCGCAGCCCGTCCCGGGCGCGGGCCGCCAACGAGGAGCGCCGCGCCTCCTCGTGGCCCCGCGCCTGCTGGTGGAGGAAGTGGGCACTGCACGTCAACGGCGTCGAGGCGATGGAGGCCGACGGCATCGGCGGCTGGCCGCACCGCCTGCGTCGCCGGTTTGCACACCGCCTTCTTGCGCACCAGGGCTGGGAGGATCTGCACGAGAAGGCTGCCCGGTTCGCCAGCTCCCAGGCCTGTCTGGCCAGCATCGCCGAGTGGGCGGCCAGGTCGCCGTCCGCCATCTGCTGCCGGGGCACCACTCCACCGCGGCGCTGGCACGGTCCGGGGCTGGTGGGCGGTCTGGGGTCGGTCGCCGCCCCCGGCCAGGAACTCGAAGCGGCTGCCGGAGTAGCGGGTCACCAGCGATCCGATGTCCACTCAAACGGCCACGGATTGTCCAGCCGACGGCGATTGCAGCCTCCCGGGAACGTCCGCGGCAGGAAGGCCCGGGAGCTGCACCGGCGAGCGACTACTGGCCGCTGTCGGCGCGCCCGCCGGCGGCCGTGCCCTTGCCGGCGTCGGGGCGTCCAGCGGCGCCCGTGCCCTTGCCGGCGGCCGTGTCCTTGCCGGCGTCGGGGCGTCCAGCGGCGCCCGTGCCCTTGCCGGCGCCCGTGCCCTTGCCGGCGTCCGTGCCCTTGCCGGCGTCGGGGCGTCCACCGGCGCCCGCGCCCTTGCCGGCGTCGGGGCGTTGGTTGTCATCGACGCGCCCGCCGGTGTCGGCCGGCTGGCCGGCGTCCGCAGGGGTACTGCTCTTGCCCTTGCCCTTGCCCTTGACCGTGATGCGGACCGCGTCGAAGGCGGGGATCTGGTTCGCGAACTGCATCATCGGCATCCGGTGTGATCCGTCGCCGGCCCAGGCCGCGCACTGGATCTCACCGGCAGCGGGCAGCCCCGGGATGTTGACCGTGACGGTGTCCGGCGCTGTTCCGCCGCCGCCGTCCTCGGTCGCGACGAACACCGCCTGACGCTCCGGCTCGGGCGCCTGGTCGATGTTGCCGAGCACGCGACAGGCCGTGTGGAAGTGCCCGCGCACAAGGCCGTCCTCGTTGAGGGTCGA
>JAOPWG010000348.1 GCA_025965775.1 Modestobacter sp.
CGAGCGCCGGACCGTGCGGACCCGCTTCGTGTTCGTCGGCGCCGGGGGCGGCGCGCTGCCGCTGCTGCAGCGGGCGGGCATCCCCGAGATCCGTGGCTTCGGCGGGTTCCCGGTCAGCGGGCAGTTCCTGCGCACCCGGTCCCCCGAGCTGGTCACCCGGCACCAGGCCAAGGTGTACGGCCAGGCAGCCGTCGGCGCCCCGCCCATGTCGGTGCCGCACCTGGACCTGCGCAACATCGACAACGACCAGGCGCTGCTCTTCGGCCCCTACGCCGGCTTCTCCCCCAAGTTCCTCAAGGCCGGCTCGTTGTGGGACCTGCCGCGCTCGGTGCGGCCGAACAACCTCGGCTCCATGCTGGGCGTCGCCCGGGACAACGTCCCGCTGACGCGGTACCTGATCGGTCAGGTGCTGCAGTCCCGCAAGGCGCGGCACGCCTCGCTCACCGGCTTCGTGCCGCTGGCCGAGCAGGGCGACTGGGAGCTCATCACCGCCGGCCAACGCGTCCAGGTCATCAAGAAGGACCCGGCCGGCCACGGCGTCCTGCAGTTCGGCACCGAGCTGATCGTCGGCGGCCAGGGCTCCGTCGCCGGCCTGCTCGGCGCCTCCCCGGGGGCCTCGACCGCGGTCGCGGCGATGCTCAACCTGCTGGAGCGCTGCTTCCCCGATCGGGTCGATGCCTGGCGGCCGCTGCTGCAGGAGGCCATTCCCTCCTACGGGCACAAGCTCTCGGAGGAGCCGGCGCTGCTGGCCGAGGTGCGCGCGGAGACCATGCGCACGCTGGAGCTCAACGGCTGAGCCAGCGGGGCGCCGGGTCGGTGGACCGGTCGCGGGGCCCGGAGGGTCCCCGACCGGGACACCGGCAGCGGCTCCGCGCGGCCGGGGACGGCACCTGGCCGCGGTGTCGGCCAGTAGGCCGACGATGTGCTCGATCCACGGGGTCAATCGACCTCGGTCGCCCGGCCGCTCTCCCCGCGCCAGCTGGCGAGGCGGCCGGCCCGGCTCACCGCCCGCAGCCGCCGTTCCGCCTCCGCCCGGGACGCCCGCGCGGACACCAGCAGCGCCTGGTCCCCGCGCATCAGCCGGGTGTTCTCGTCGGGGACGAACGGCCGGCCCTCCCGGACGACGAGTACCACCGCGGCGTCCTCGGGCAGCCGCAGTTCGGGCAGGTAGACCCCGTGCAGCCGGGATCTGGCCGGGACCCGCAGCTGCATCAGCTCCGCGCCCAGCTCGTCCAGCGGCGCCGACTCCACGTCGATATCGCGGGGGGTCAGCGGCGTGGCGATGCGCAGCAGACGGGCCACCGCCGGCAGCGACCAACCCTGCACGATCGTGAAGACGACGACGAGCACGAAGACCGTGTCGAACACCCGCGTGGCACGGGGCACCTGCGCCGCGATCGGGAACGTGGCCAGCACGATCGGCACCGCCCCGCGCAGCCCGGCCCAGGAGATGAACGCCTGCTGGGACAGCGGCATCCGGAACCACACCAGGCTGGCCAGCACCGACAGCGGCCGGGCCAGCAGCAGGAGCGCACCGCCGATCAGCAGCGCCGGCAGCAGCGCGTCGGCCAACCGGGACGGCGACACCAGCAGGCCCAGCAGGACGAACAGCCCGATCTGGGCCAGCGAGGCCATGCCCTCGGCGAAGCCGATGGTGCCGGCCCGGTGCGGCAGCGCCGCGTTGCCCAGCACCAGCCCGCACAGGTAGACGGCGACGAAGCCGGAGCAGTGGGCCAGCGAGGCCGAGGAGAACGCCAGCACGCACAGCGCCAGGGTGGCCAGGGGGTAGAAGCCGACCAGGGGCAGCGCCGCCCGCCGCAGCAGCCAGGCACCCCCGAACCCCAGACCCACGCCGATGGCCGCGCCCCCCACCAGCTCGCCGACCACCTCGGCGAGCACGACGTACCAGGGGTGGGTGACGCCGCCGGTCAGCCGCGCGGAGAGCACCAGCACCAGCAGGATCACCGGGGCGTCGTTGAGGCCGGACTCCATCTCCAGCGCCGCGACCATCCGCCGGGGCAGTGGCAGCCGGCGCAGGCTGGCGAACACGGCTGCGGCGTCGGTGGAGGTGACGACGGCACCCAGCAGCAGCGCGAAGGGCCAGGAGAAGTCCAGCAGCCAGACGGCGACCGCGGCCACCACCACGAGGCTGACGACGACGCCGATCGTGGCCAGCGCGATACCGGGCCCGATCGCCCGCCGGACGTCGGACCACCGGGTGGTCAGCCCGCCCTCGGCCAGGATGACGACCAGCGCGGCCACGCCGAGGGTCTGGGTGAGCCCGACGTCCTCGAACTGGATTCCGACGCCTGCCTCGCCCAACGCCACCCCGAGGGCGAGGTAGAGCAGCAGCGAGGGCAGCCCCAGCCGGTCGGCCAGTCGCAGCGCGACGGCCGAGACGAGGACGACCAGGGACCCGACGGCCAGCGCGACGGTGACCGTGGTGTTCACCCGCGCCCCCTCATGGGGGCAGTGTCCCGTACCACGATGCCGGGCGTGGAACGACAGGATGACCATGGCGGGCCGAACCCGGTGGCGGGGTCGGGGATGATGGGGTGGTGAGCGAGCGTGCGAGCGAACCGATGAACACAGCAGTGGCACGAACGTGGTCGACGAGCGCCGGCGAGGAGTCCTCGTGAGTTCGCCCGCTGGCCCCTTCCGCGCCCTCCCCCCGCAGGTCGACCTCCCCGCCCTCGAGCACGAGGTCCTCGAGCAGTGGGAGGCCGGCAAGGTCTTCGCCCGCACGCTCGAGGGCTCGGCCGGCAAGCCTCAGTGGGTCTTCTACGAGGGGCCGCCGACCGCCAACGGCCGGCCGGGCACCCACCACATCGAGGCCCGCGCGTTCAAGGACGTCTTCCCGCGGTTCAAGACCATGCAGGGCTGGCACGTGCCCCGCCGCGCCGGCTGGGACTGTCACGGCCTGCCGGTGGAGATCGCCGTGGAGCAGGAACTCGGCTTCGCCGGCAAGCCGGACATCGAGCGGTTCGGCATCGCCGAGTTCAACGCCCGGTGCCGGGAGTCGGTGGAGCGGCACGTGGACGCGTTCGCCGAGCTGACCGACCGGATGGGCTACTGGGTCGACATGTCGACCGCCTACCGGACGATGGACCCCAGCTACATCCAGAGCGTCTGGTGGTCCCTCAAGCAGGTGTTCGAGAAGGGCCTGCTGGTCGAGGACCACCGGGTCGCCCCCTACTGCCCGCGCTGCGGGACGGGCCTGTCCGACCACGAGGTCGCCCAGGGCTACGAGTCGATCACCGACCCGTCGGTGTACGTCCGGCTGCCGGTCACCAGTGGCGAGTGGGCCGGACGGGCGGACCTGCTGGTCTGGACGACGACGCCCTGGACGCTGCCGTCCAACACCGCGGTCGCGGTGAACCCCGAGGTCACCTACGTCGTCGTGCGGGCCGGGGACGACACGCTGGTCGTCGCCGAGCCGCTGGTGGACGCCGTCTTCGGTGACCGGCCCCGCGAGGTGCTGGCGCGCACGTCCGGCCGGGACTGGGAGCGGGTGCACTACCAGCGGCCCTTCGAGCTGGTCGAGTTCCCCGAGGGCGACGCCCACTTCGTCGTCCTGGCCGACTACGTCACCACCGAGGACGGCACCGGGCTGGTGCACCAGTCCCCCGCCTTCGGCGCCGACGACTTCGCCGTGTGCCGCAGCTACGGCCTGCCGGTGGTCAACCCGATCGACGCCACCGGGCACTTCCTGCCCGACGTGCCGCTGGTCGGCGGCCACTTCTTCAAGGCGGCCGACCCCACGCTGGTCCAGGATCTGCAGGACCGGGGGGTGCTGTGGCGCGAGCAGCGCTACGAGCACAGTTATCCGCACTGCTGGCGCTGCCACACGCCGCTGATGTACTACGCACAGCCGTCCTGGTACATCCGGACCAGCGAGATCAAGGACCAGCTGCTCGCCGAGAACGCGAAGACGTCCTGGCACCCGGAGAACGTGCAGTGGGGCCGCTACGGCGACTGGCTGCACAACAACGTGGACTGGGCGCTGTCCCGCGACCGCTACTGGGGCACGCCCCTGCCGATCTGGCGCAACGACGCCGACCCCGGCAAGCTGGTGGTCGTCGCCTCGCTGGCGGAGCTCTCGGAGCTGACCGGCCGCGACCTGTCCGACCTGGACCCGCACCGGCCCTTCATCGACGAGGTCACCTTCACCGTGCCCGGCGAGGAGGGCACCTACCGCCGGGTCCGCCAGGTCATCGACGCCTGGTACGACTCCGGCTCGATGCCCTTCGCCCAGTGGGGCGCCCCGCACCGGAACCAGGCGGAGTTCGAGGCGGCCTACCCGGCGCAGTTCATCGCCGAGGCGATCGACCAGACCCGCGGGTGGTTCTACACGCTGATGGCGGTCGGCACGCTGGTCTTCGGCCGCAGCTCCTACGAGAACGTGCTGTGCCTGGGCCACATCCTGGCCGACGACGGCCGCAAGATGAGCAAGCACCTGGGCAACATCCTCGAGCCGATCCCGCTGATGGACCGGCACGGCGCCGACGCCGTCCGCTGGTTCATGCTGGCCGGCGGCTCGCCGTGGTCGGCCCGGCGGGTCGGGCACGAGACGCTGTCCGAGGTGGTCC
>JAOPWG010000384.1 GCA_025965775.1 Modestobacter sp.
CCGGGCGGGACCAGGCCGGCCGGCGCGACGACGAGGCGACTGCTCCACCCGGCCGTCGTCCCCCGCGCCGATGCCGGGCCGCACGGGGCGTGCACCGCATGGACCGGGGATCCGGGGATCCGGGGACCGCCGGGCCGAAGGGCCCGCCACCCGGCCGGGCACCGCACCGGGCTCAGGACGCCGATCGGCGGTCGTCACCCGCCGCCAGGGCCAGCCCCGCGGTGCGCCGACGGTCGCCATGGCCGTCGCCATGTCCGTCGCCATGTCCGTCGCCATGGCCGTCGGCGGGGCCGTCGGCGGGGCCGTCGGCAGGCCCGTCGTCGGGACCGTCACCTGCGCCCGTGTCCGGGCCGTCGTCGGGGACGACCGCGAGCAGGTTGGCCGCAGGCGTCGTCAGCGCCGCCAGGGTCGAGTCCAGCTCGCGGGTCAACCGTTCGACCACGCGCTCGGTCTGCACGTGGCGGCCGTGGGCCATGGCCAGTTCGACGCGGGCCGTGGCCAGCTCCTGGGTGGCCTGCTCGTGCGCCTGCCCCGACTCGGCCTCCACCCGGGCCCGCTGCTCCTCGGCCTCCCGGACCAGCGCGGCCGCTTCGGCCCGGGCCTGCTCCAGGGCCCTGGCGGCCTCCTGCCGGGCCTCGTCGGCCACCTCGCGCAGCCGGTCGCTCTCGACGGCGGCCACGGCGCGGACCTCCTGGGCCTGCCGCAGCGCCACGGCGGCGCCCTCCTCGGCCTGCGCACGGATCCGGTCGGCCTCGGCGACACCGGCCTCCACCAGGTCCGCAGCCTCGTCGGCGGCCAGGCGGAGGATCTCCCCGACCCGCTCGGCGACCTTCCCCAGTTCCCACCCGGCCGGCGACGTGGCCAGGTGACTCTCGGCCAGCTGCAGATCGGCCGAGCATCGGCCCAGCCGCCGGGTCAGGTCGTCCAGCTCCCGTCCGGCCAGTTTCAGCTCTGTCTCCACCCAGGACACGTAGTTGTCCACCTGCATGCGGTCGTAACCGGTCAATCCACGCCGGAAGCACGGCGCCTCGGAGAGCACCTGGTCCAGGTCACCGGACAGGTTGGGGCGTCGCCTCCGGAGCCGCCGGACGGCGGGGAGCTGGACGTGTCGGGCCATCGGGCTCCGCCTCCCTGGAACCACGGCCCGGGTGGGCGCCCGCCCTGGGATGGCCGGTGGTCGGTGAGCACACCGTGCCAGCGGCCCTGCCGTCCGCGCGGGGGGCGAAAGACCCTGGTCGGCGGGCCGGGTGGCCCCGGCAGGCCGTCGGCGGCAACCGACCCGCGGGTGGGGGCCGCCGGTCGGCCGTCGGGCGTCACCGCCGGCCCGCCGTGTGACGGTTGCCGGACGTGCTGGTCATGGCGCGCGGCGCCCCCGGTCACGGCGTCGGGATCGACCAGGACACGCACGTCCCGCTCGGCACGCACGGACCGATCGTCAGCGTGCCGCCGTGCCGCTCGGCCCGGCGGAGGGCGTCGGTGAGACCGCGGCCGGGGGTAGCGCCGCCCATGCCCACCCCGTCGTCCCGCACGTCCAGGACCAGGCGGTTGCGCCCGGCGGTCACCTCCACCTTCGTGCTGGTCGCCCGGGCGTGGTCGGCGACGTTGCCCAGCGCCTCGCCCAGAACCGACAGCAGGTCCTCGACCATGCCCCCGGGCAGCCTCTCGGGCACCGCCCCGGAGATCCGGAGCGCCGGCTCGAAGCCCAGCCGGACGGCCCGCTCCGCCACCGCGTCCAGCAGCCGGTCGCGGAGGCCGACCGCATCGCCGCCGGCATCCGGCTGCAGCGCGAAGACGGTGCTGCGAACCTGGTTGATGATCTCGTCGACGTCGTCGACGGTGGCCCGGACGCGGTCTGCGGCCCTGCCCCCGCCGAGACCGGCGAGGGCGCCCTGCAGGGTCAGCCCGACGCTGAACAACCGCTGGACGATGGTGTCGGCCAGGTCGGCGGCGATCCGCTCCCGCTCGTCGAGCATCGCCGCGCGCGCCTGCTCGGCCCGCGCACCGGTCAGCTCGACGGCCAGTGCGGCCTGGTTGGCGAAGCTGCCGGCCATCTCCACGTCGATGTCGGAGAACGGCAGACGTCCGCACAGCCGGGCGGCGCAGAGGACGCCGAGCACCCGGCCGGACCCGACGAGCGGCACGGCCAGCACCGGGCCCACGTCCAGGTCCGGCCACGGCACCGAGCCCAGGTCGCCGGCGGTCGTGGCATCGACCACGCAGACCGCCTCACCGGTGGTGAGCACCCGCCCGGGCAGCGAACCGTGCTGCGGCAGCGGTGGCACGAGCCGTGCCTGGCCTTCCGGTCCCAGCATCGCCTCGACCCGCAGACCGTCCGGCCCGTCGTCCTCGGCCGGTCGCACGACGGCCACCGCGTCGGCTCCGGCGACGTCGCGCATGCTGCGCGCCACCACGTCCAGCGGCCGCGCACCGTCGTCCCCGTCGGCGAGCAGCCGGCGGGTGATCGCCGCGGAGGCCTGCAGCCACTCCCCGCGCCGGCCCGCCGACTCGTAGAGCCGGGCGTTCGAGACCGAGATGCCGGCGGTCGCGGCCAGGGCCCGCGCCAGTTCCTCGTCCTCCGCGCTGAACCGGCCACCCACCAGGTGCAGATGCCCGAAGATCTCGTCCCGGACCCGGATGGGCACGTCCAGCCGGCTGCCGTCCCGCGCGCCGCCCGTGCCGGCGGTCCCGTCGGGCTCCGGGCCGGCGTGCACGAACTCGACCAGCGCGCCGGTGGGCCCGACGACGTCGAGGGCGGCGTGACGGGCGCCCACCAGCTCCCGGGCCGCCTCGGCGGTCCGGTGCAGCACCGTGGTGAGGGTCAGGTCGCTGGTCACCAGCTGGTTGGCGCGCAGCAGGCCGCGGAGCCGGCCCTGGGTGCCGAGCACCTCCTGTGCCCGGTCGACCAGCTGGGTCAGCAGCTCGTCGAGTTCCAGGCGCGGCAGGTCCGGGAAGGACAGAGCCGCGTCCTCGTCACTTCGAGGCGTCGGAAGGCGGGGGTCATCGCGCTCTGTCATGTGGACCTCATCCCCCAGTCCCCGTCACCGCTGCGAGCTCAACGGCGCCGCCCCGAACATAGGCCCACCGCGCGGCCCGTGACCACCCGTCCACGGGGCAGCCACAGCGCATCGCGCACCCTGGGTGCGCCGTCGCGGTGACCGGTGCCGCGCCGTCCGACGGCCGGCGGTGCCGCGTCAGCCGCGGTCCCAGAACCGCCACCACGGACGGCGGTGCACCGGCGGCACCGGCGGTGCGGTGCGGTGCGGCGGGGTGGGCGCCGGGTGGTCGGTCTGCGCCCGGCCTGCCGGGACGCCGATCCGCGGTTCCCTGGTCCGGCCGCTCCCGAGGTAGTGCTGCACGGACTCCGACAACGGTCGCCGGCCGTGAGCGGCGACGTCGTGGCGCGCCTCCCACTCGGCCGCCAATTTCTCCCTGGGGGTCATGGCCAAGGGATCCGGAGCCGGGCGCTGACCGGCGGGGCGGGATCCTCCGCGCCTCGGGTCGGGGGTGGTCATGGGGGTCTCCCTCGCGAACGGCCGGGTACCTGTCCTCAGGGTCGTCGGCGACGGGGGGCGGGACGAGGGCGCTACGCCGTGACCATCGGGGACCTACGGCCCGCGCCGGCCGGTGCCGCATTCCACCCGGGGTCCTGCGCCCGGGTCCTTGGTCCGTGCCGTGCGGGACCGCCGACCCACGCGGCCCGGCAGCCGTCGGCGGAGGGTCGGGGGAAGCCGACCGAAGGATGGGGTGCCGATGTCCGTCCCGCCCGCCCCGACGGTCGGGCCCGGGCTGGGCGCCGGAGTGCACCGAGACGCTGTCGATACCCGCGCGGATCAGGTGCGACCGGAAGGCGACCCGTGCCGACCCTGACCCGCCGGCAGGCCAACGCCCTGCGCATGGCCGCCGACCGGGCCGGGCGGGCGCCGTCGCAGCGCAGCTCGCCGCCCTGGGAGGTGCGGCTGCACGCGACCCGGCTCGAGGTCCGGCTGGACCCCGACCGCCGGCTGCCGGCGCTGGACCCACGGGGCCGGGAGTGGATCATGAGCGTGGGCGCGGCCCTGCTCGACGTCCGCATCGGCATGGCCGCGGCCGGCCAGGCGGCCACCGTCGCCCGTTTCCCCGACCGTGAACAGGCGGATCTGGCCGCGGTCGTCCGCCCGGTGGACGGCGTCCCGGACGCCGACCTGGCCGCGCTGGCGACGCTCGTGCAGGTGCGGCACAGCACCTGGCTCGGCGCGGCCGGTACACCACCGCCGTGCGTCCGGGGCCGGCTGGCAGCCACCGCCGAGGCCGAGCAGGCCGTCCTCCTGACGCTGGACGCCTCCCAGTGCCGCCTGCTCGCCCGCCTGACCGGCATCGGCGGGAGCGCCGCCGCTGCGGACTGCACGCTCGTGCTGGCCACCGCCGAGGACGAGCCGGTGAGCTGGCTGCGAGCCGGTGAGGCGCTCGAGCGCGTCCTCCTCGAGGCCATGCGGCACGGCTACCGGGCGATCGTGGACAGCCATCCGATCGACCGCACCGCCGCGCGCGGCACGCTGCGCCGGCTCCTGCCGCCCGGCCGGCACCCGCAGACCGTCCTCCACGTCGGCCGCGCCGAAGCCGGGACGGGCGCTCCACACCTCTGCGCCGTCGCCCGGGTGCACGACCTGACCGCACTCCCGCGGGTCGGTGGTCCCGGCCGCGCAGATCCTGCCGCCCTGCCGCTCGACGCCCCCGACCGGGGAGAGACGACGGCCGTGACCGTGGGGACACGCCGCTGAGGGCGCGCCACCCACCCACCACCCACCACGACACCCACCCACCACGACACCCACCCACCCACCCACCTGGACACCCACCCACCTGGCCCCGTGCCCGCGGCTCCAGGGGCCGGCCCGGCGCCGGGCCGGCCGGGTCAGCGGCGTGCCCGCCGGCTCGAGGACCAGACCACCGTCACCGGGCACGGCGCGTGCCGGACACACCGGTCGCTCGTCGAGCCGAGGACCCGGCCGGTGAACCCACGCCGGCCGCGCGAGCCGACGACCAGCAGGTCGGCGTGCGTCGCGGACTCGAGCAGCCGCGGGGTCGCAGCGCCGTAGGCCACGTGGCAGGTCACCGGCAGCCTCGGGTCCAGGCCGCCCGCAGCGATCTGCGCCCACAGCTCCTGGCGCACCGCCTGCTCCCAGTCGGTCAGCGGCGGGACGAACCCGGGCTCCCACGTCGCCGGCCGGGGGGCGCTGGTCAGCTGCCAGGCCCGCAGCACGTGCAGGTCCCAGCCGGCCCGCGCGGCCAGCCCTGCTGCCCAGCGCAGTGCCTCCCGGGCGCAGGCAGAGCCGTCGTGGCCGACCAGCACGCCGCCGGGCACGTCGGCCACCCGGCACACCCAGTCCCCCGCGCCGGCCACCGCCATGTCCCGCGTTCCCTCCGGACGGGGGGCCGCCGGTCGGTCCGGGGCCCCCCTGCACGCTTGCCCGCCCCCCGACCACGGACGAGGGACGAACGCCCCCGGACAACGGGGCCTCCGGCCCGTTCGTGCCTCGTCGTGCGTGGGGAACGACGGTCCCCGGGAGGGCACAGGCCTCCCGAGGCGGGCACTGGGCACCTCACGGTCAGGACCTAGGGCTCCAGGCCGCGGCAGCCGCCGGCTCGCAGCATGATGAGGACGAGGACGGGCACGCAACCGCTCCTCCAGGCGCACCACCGAGGAGGCACCGTGCCCGGCATGGATGAGGACCGGGTCGCCGAGGTCCTCGACGAGGCGGAGTGCCGCCGGTTGCTGGGACGGGCCGTCGTCGGCCGCCTCGGCTTCACCGAGGGGGCGCTGCCGGCCATCCAGCCCGTCCCCTTCGCCGTGGCCGAGGGGGAGATCGTCATCCCCACCCGGCAGGGCAGCAAGGTCGCCGTCGCCAGCCAGGGGGCCATCGTGGCCTTCGAGGTCGACGAGTTCGACCCGGCCGACCGGACCGGCTGGAACGTCACCGTCGTCGGGCCCTCGCGCGTGATCACCGACGCCGGCGCGGTCCGGGCCCTCGACGAACTGGGGGCCCGACCGTGGCCGCCGGCGGACACCTGCTGCTACATCGCCGTCCGGATCCGGCTGCTCCGGGGACGACGCATCCGGCGCCGGCCGGACGAGGAGCCGCCCCTCCCCGCGATGGACCGACACACGCCGACCGCACGCATCCTGCCGGTGTGATCCGGCGTGCGCCAGGGGCTGTCGGTGCCGACCACCGTCTGAGAACCTCGACGCGCGATGACGGGGCAACCCCGATCCCGAGGGCCCTCCACCGGCGACGAGGGGACGGCGTCCACGAACTCTGACCTGGCCGGCATGCGCCTCACCGAACTGCTCGACGAGGTCCAGGACCGCCTCGCGACGGTCGCCCGCACCCAGGCCCGGGTGCAGGACCTGCTCGACGCCTTCCTCAGCGTCTCCACCGGCCTGGACCTGGACACGACGCTGCGGCGGATCGTGGAGGCCGCCGCCGGTCTGGTCGCCGCCCGCTACGGTGCGCTGGGCGTGCTCAACGCCGGCGGCGGACTCGGCGCCTTCATCACCGTCGGCATCGAGCACGAGCAGGTCGAGCGGATGGGCCACCTGCCGGAAGGCAAGGGCGTGCTCGGTGAGCTGATCACCGACTCGCGGCCGCTGCGGATCACCGACCTGGGTACCCACCCGTCCTCGGTCGGTTTCCCGGAGCACCACCCACCGATGCGGAGCTTCCTCGGCGTCCCGGTGCTCGTCCGCGGCGAGGTGTTCGGCAACCTCTACATGACCGAGAAGCGGGACGGTGACTTCACGGCCGAGGACGAGGCGATGCTGATCGCGCTGGCCGGCGCCGCCGGCGTCGCCATCGACAACGCCCGGCTGTACGCGGTGGGCGAGGTACGGGCGCGGTGGCTGGCCGCGGTGGGCGACGTCCGGGCCACCCTGCTGGCCGGCATGGCCCCCGACGAGACGCTGCAGCTGGTCGTCGACCGGGTCCGGACGCTGACCGGTGCCCAGGCCGCCTGGCTGGTGGCCGGGCCCTACCTGGACGACGGCACCTACCGCGTCCAGGCCCAGTCCGGCGAGGGGCTCATCCCCATCATCGGCCGGAGGCTGGACCCCGCCGACAGTCTGGCCCTGCAGGCGGTGGTGACGGCCGGTGGGGTGGCGCAGGTGGACATGGCCACCGCGCCCTACGCCGTCCCCAACCAGCACATCTGCTGGGGCCCGACCATCGGGGTGCCGCTGCGCAGCACCGATGCCCAGGCCGCGGTGGTGATCGCCGCCCGGCGTCCCGGGGAGCCGCCGTTCGACGAGTCGATCGGCCCGCTGATCAGCGAGTTCGCCGACCAGGTGGCCCTTGCGCTGGACATGGCCGCCCGCCAGCAGGTGGCCCGGCAGCTGGACGTCTACGAGGACCGCGACCGGATCGCCCGGGACCTGCACGACCACGTCATCCAGCGACTGTTCGCCGCCGGGCTCAGCCTGCAGGCAGCGGCCACCCGGGTGCGCGACGAGGCCCTCCAGCAGCGGCTGAGCCAGGTCGTCACCCAGCTGGACGAGACCGTCCGCGACATCCGCACGACCATCTTCGACCTGCACACCAGCGGCGACCCGGACTCCGACGACAGCCTTCGTCGCCGTGTCCTGGACATCGTCACGGCCGCGGCCGAACCCTCGCTGAGCCCGACGGTGCGCATGTCCGGTGCCGTCGACAGCCTGGTCACCGGGGCGCTGGCCACCGACGTGGAGGCCGTCGTCCGGGAGGGGGTCACCAACGCGGCCCGGCACTCCGGCGGCAGCCACGTGACCGTCACCGTCGACGTCGGCAACGAGGTGGTGGTGGAGGTGCTCGACGACGGGCGCGGCATCGACGACACCGTGGCCCGCAGCGGGCTGGGGAACCTGGAGCAGCGTGCCCTGGCCAGGGGCGGGCAGGTGTCGGCCCACGCGGTGCCCGAGGGCGGCACCCGACTGCAGTGGCACGTCCCGCTGCCGGTCCGGCGGAGCGACTGAGCCGGGTCAGCGCGGGGCCGTGCCGCGGAGCTCGGTCGCCAGGATCGCGGCCTGGGTGCGCCGTTCCAGGCCCAGCTTGGCCAGCAGATGGGACACGTAGTTCTTCACCGTCTTCTCGGCGAGGAACATACGCTCGCCGATCTGCCGGTTGGTCAGGCCTTCACCGATCAGCAGCAGCACCGTCCGCTCCTGATCGCTCAGCTTGCCCAACGGGCCGGCCGGCTCGGCCGCCCGGCGCATCCGGGCGAGGACGGCGGCGGTGGCGGTGGGGTCGAGCAGCGACCCGCCGGAGGCCACCGTGTGCACGGCCGCGACCAGGTCCTGGCCGAGGATCTGCTTGAGCAGGTAGCCCGAGGCGCCGGCCATGATCGCCTCGAAGAG
>JAOPWG010000404.1 GCA_025965775.1 Modestobacter sp.
TGGTGTCGTTGACGCCCAACGAGACGACGACCCGTGCGTCCACGGCGGCGGGCAGCCGCTGACTGCACTCGGCATGCCAGCGGGCCAGCACGTCGGCGCTGGTCTGCCGCCGGACCCCCAGGTTGTACGCAGTGACGGGCTGCCCTTCGCGCTCGGTCCGCACAGCAAGGCGACCCACCCAGCCCAGGTGGTCGGGGTCGCCGACACCGGCCACGAAGGAGTCGCCGATGAAGCACACGCGAAGGCCGCAGGACACGACAGCATCCTGCCTCGAAAGATTGTTCGGGCGTCCTGCGAGGGGATGATGGGGCCGCCGAGAGCGTCTACCAGGTAGGACATCGCTTGCAGGACGGATGAGCAGAGTTCTCGGACCTCGTCGTCGACCGACCATGAACGGCGCCTGCTGCGCACCGCGTTCCTGTTGACCGGCGACCGCGGCCACGCCGAGGACCTACTGCAGACCAGTTGGTCGCGGCGCTCCGCGACCGCAAAGCGGCCGTCGGCCTGGCGGCCCATGCCGGGGCGCGTGCTGGCAGCACGGTGAGCGTGAGCGTCGCGCCGGCGTGGCCCAGGCCCACCGATACTGATCTCATCGGCAGGCCGTCGGTCAGCAGGCAGGGTGACGCAAGGTCGTGCAACCGGATCTCGGGGAGGTGCTCTTCCCCCGACGCCCGTGCGAGGCTGGTGCTCGGCCGGCGAACCGCTCGGATGTCGGTGGGTTCTCCAGCAGGGGCGGACGGCCGGGACATGACATCGTTGCTCGACTCGAGCCCTCCCGTGCCCCGAAGACATTCCTCCGCATCGGCCGTCCGCTGACCACTGCGGCCCGCGGGCCCGTGGGAGCAGCCTCAGGGTCGTGCGTGTCCTTCGCCGACCTGAGCCGGCCGTTCGTCATCGCCCACCGCGGCGGATCCCTGCAGGTGCCCGAGCACACGATGGAGGGCTATCGGGTTGCGGTGGGCCAGGGCCTGGCGGTCATCGAGCAGGACGTGTCGACACTCGCCGACGGCGGTCTCGGCGTCATGCACGACGGCACCGTCGACCGCATGACCACCTCCTTCGGCAACGTCGCCGATCACACGTCGGTGTCCTGGAAACAGCTCGACATCGACGCCTCGGTCACCCTCGGCGGAGGCTGGCCCGACGGGCTGCGCCCTCCGCTGTTCGAGGAGGTGCTCACCGAATTCGGCAACCGCGTCCTCCTCTGCGCCGAGGCCAAGAGCATCGACGCGATGGGCCCGATGATCGACGCCCTCGAGCGACGCGGTGTCAGCCCGGCGTCGGTGTTGCTGCAGTCCTTCGCCCTCGCCGACTGCCGGCTGGCGCGCTCGCGAGGGTGGGGCGTCATCTGGCTCGGCAGCACCGACATCGCCCGGGCCTCCGCCGAGGGCCTCGGCTGGATCGGCCCGGAGGCCGGCCACGTCACCTCGACGGTCTGCGCGGCGGCACATGCGGCGGGAATCGACGTGGCCTGCTACACGGTCAACCGCCGGCACCAGCGGGATGCCCTCATCGCCGACGGCGTGGACGCGATCTTCTCCGATGACCCGCTCTACATCGCGGGGGACGCCGGCCGCCGCGCCTCGGACCTGTTCGACCGTCAGGTCTGGCTGCCCGGGATGCTGCCGGACAGCAGCCGCGGCCGGTTCTACCCGGACGACTCCTCCTGGGGCTTCGACGTCTCCGACACCGTCACCTCCACGCTCATGGGTTTCCTCGCACCGCCGGACTCGGAGGCGTTCACGCTGCACCTTGACGTGCGGGTGGACCGGACGTGCGGGGACACCCGCAGGTGCTGTGGGTGGGTCTTCCTGAGCACCGACGACCACCCGTACCGACCGTCGTCCGGCTCGTCGCCCGGCGCCGACGGCTACCTCTTCCGCCTGCGGGGAGACGGCAATCTGGACGTCCGTCGGGTCGTGGAGGGTGTCGCCTCCACGCTGGCGTCCTCGACGGGGGAAACGGCGCCGACGCCAGGCACCTACGTCCAGCTGCGGATCACCGTCACCGGCTCGGAACTCACCTTCACACGCACAGACACCGCCGCCCAGACTCTGACCGTGGCCGACGCCACCTACCGACCCGTGCCCGTCGTCCACCTGGGCAGCGCGTTCGCCGGTGTCCGCTTCAAGAAGGTGGTATTCGCATGACCGACAGACAAGAACGCCCGGGCCACGGCCCCCCCGACCCGGACGGCTACCTCATCGAGCAGGCCCCGGATGGCTACCGGTGGACGTGCCGCGCTGACGCCCGCAGCGCAGGGCCGTTCACCAGTCGCGAGGAAGCCGTCGTCTCCGCCGAGGCGGACCAAACCGCCTGACGCACCGGGAAGTCGGGTATGCGACTGCCGCGCGGCTGAGTCACCCACCCGAAGTCAAGCGTGTGCGTACGTACCGTGTCGCCCCTCGGACACAGCCTCACCCCGGTGTTCCTCCAGATCAGGAACCCGGGGTGATGTCGTATTCGGGCCCGAAAAGGCCCCGTGATACCAACGTGATACTTCGCGGCTCTGCGACGGCCCTCAGCCGTCGAGCAGCGCGGCGAACCGGTCGGCAGCCTGCCGCCCCATGCCGGGGTGCAAGTGCTGGTAGACGGTGAGGGTGATCGTGGCGCTGGCGTGCCCGAGCCGTTCGGAGACGACCTTGACCGGCTCCCCGGCGGCCAGCAGCAAGGTCGCGTGGGTGTGCCGCAGGTCGTGGAGCCGTATCACCGGCAGCTGCTCCTCCCCCACCGCCTTGCGCGCCTGCACGACGTGGGCGACGAACTGGCGGGAGAACCGCTCGGGGTGGCGGTGGCTGCCGTCGAGCGTGCCGAGCACCAGGGCGGTGTCCCGGACCAGGTCGAGCGCGACCGATCCGCGGACCGCCCGGTAGGCGCGCAGCGCCGCGACCGTGCCGGCGTCCAGGTCGACGACGCGGGACTGACCGGTCTTCGTCGCCCCCTCGACCAGTTGCTCGCCCTTCCCCTTGTCCTTGACCACGCCCACACTGCGGCGGACGGCGACCCGGGCGGGGTCCAGGTCCACGTCCCGCCACCGCAGCGCCAGTGCCTCTCCGCGGCGCATCCCGGTGAAGGCGAGGAGCCGCCAAGCCATCCCGGTGTCGGAGTCGTGGTCGTCGGCCCACCGCAGGAACCGGGCGAGCTCCGGTGCGGTCCAGGCGTGCATCTCCGGCGGCCGGGGCTGCGACGGGCTGGGCGGGGTCGACCGGTCGGTGGGGTTGACCGCGAGCCGGCCGTGCTTGACCGCGTCGGCGAGTGCTGACCGCAGGATGGTGTAGACGTAGCGGACAGTGCGGGGGGACAGTCCGCCCTGCCCGTCTGCGCGGCCGGAGGCTTCCAGCGTGCGCATCCAGGCGTCGACGGCGGTGCCGGTGAGCCGATCCATCGGTGTGGCACCCAGGCGGGGCACGATGTGCAGCCGCACGTTCTTCCGGTAGCTGGCCAGCGTCCCGGGTGCCAGCCGCTGGCCGTCGAGCCACTCGGCGAGGTAGGCCGCCAGGGGCTGCTTGGACGGATGGACCCACTCGCCGGTCTCCGTCCTGCGGATTTCCGCCCGCAGGGCGGCCGCGGCCTCGCGTCTGGTCGTGAAGCCGCGCTTGAGGACGACGCGCTTCGTCCCGTCCTCCTGCAGCACCGGGTACTTGATGAGGAACCGTGGCCCGGCCTTCGTCTTGTACTCGCTGATCCCGTCCTCGCCGGCCTGCCGCCGTTTCGTCGCGCCCATCTGCCCACTCCTCCGCCGGTCGGAGGTCAGGCGTGCCGAGCTGCATCCTGACCGCGAACAGCCGAGCCAATCACCGCGTACTGACGCCGCGGGGTCCGCCAGCAAATCTGTGCAACGACACCGCACCTGTGGACGCGGCTACGTCACCCCGCGCACACGCGTGGGGTGACGTAGCCCTCCGCGACTGCTCCGTCCCAGTGAGGCCCTCACCGGTTGGTGCGGTCGTCCGCTTCAACGGCCGGCGGGGCTGTCGGAGGATGCTGCAATGTGGGTCTTGGGCAGCCGGGTGCTCCTGCAGCCCCACGGACCCGGCGCGGTCACGGCAAGCCAGGGAGTCACCTCACCAGGGGCAGTCCCCGACCTAGCGGGCCGTACAAGCGAAAGGCGCTGGCTACTAAAGGCCCAGCTGGACGTCACTGCCGTCGGCGTCGACGTACACGTCCGCCACATCAGCCGGCTGGAGGCCTCGGAGCGCGTACAGCTGGGAACCCTTGGCGCGTGGCTTGAGGTCGCTGACCTGCGCGTCGCTGACCTTGCTGTTGTGAACCGCCCCGGCGAGTCCGGAGGCTCAGGGTGTTGAGACTCCGACCGTCTGCTGGGCGGGGTGTTGACCGTAGAAGACCTGTTCATACTCGACCGGGGTGAGGTCGTGGCAGGCGGTGTGCAGCCGCCGGTTGTTGTGCCAGTCGACCAATTCCAGGGTGGCCAACTCGACGTCGTCGACGTTCTTCCAGGGCCCACGGCGGCGGATCAGTTCGGTCTTGAACAGCCCGATGTGGCTCTCGGCCAGGGCGTTGTCCAGCGCGTCGCCGACGGTGCCGACGCTGGGTGCGGCGCCGGCGGCCGCCAACCGCTCGGTGAACGCTATAGACGTGTACTGCGACCCGGCGTCGTTGTGACACACGAGCCCGGACAGGTCGTCCACGCCGTCGCGGGTGCGGGTCCAGATCGCCTGCTCGAGCGCGTCGAGCACCAGCTCGGTGCGCATCGAGGTGGCCGCCCGCCAGCCCAGGATCCGGCGGGAGTGCGCGTCGAGGACGAAAGCGACGTAGACGGTGCCCGACCAGGTCGCCACGTAGGTGAAGTCGGCGACCCACACGGCATCCGGTCGCGCCGGGGTGAACCGGCGTTGCACCAGGTCCGCCGCCCGCGGCGCACCCGGA
>JAOPWG010000434.1 GCA_025965775.1 Modestobacter sp.
TGTCGGTGGACGGGGCGCTGGACGAGCTCGGCTACCGCGCCGACGACCTGGTGCTCTCGGCCAGCCGCAGCGAGCGTCTGCCGCTGGACGGCATGGACCTGTCGGTGCAGACGCCCAAGGCCGTCACGCTGATCGCCGACGGGCAGCGCCGCGCGGTGACCACGACCGCGGCGACCGCCGGGGACCTGCTCGCCGAGCAGGGCATCGCGCTGTCCCCGACCGACCGCACGAGCCTCTACCCGGCCCAGCCGCTGCTCGACGCCATGGTGCTGCAGGTCTTCCGGGTGCAGGTCAGCGATGTCACCGGCGTCCGGTCGATCGACTACAAGACCGTCGAGACCCCCGATCCCGAGACGGTCGTCGGCACCCGCACCGTGACCCAGAAGGGTGTCGAGGGCCAGCAGACGATCACCTACCGGGTCACCGTCACCGACGGCGTGGAGACCGCCCGGGAGCAGACCGGCATCACGCTCACCCAGGCCCCGGTCGACCAGCTGGTCGCGGTCGGTTCCAAGCCGAAGCCCGCGGCGGACGTGGCCCCCACCGCGGACGGCCTCAACTGGGCCGCTCTGGCCGCGTGCGAGTCCGGCGGCAACCCGCGGGCGGTGAACCCCGCCGGCTACTACGGGCTGTACCAGTTCTCGCTGAGCACCTGGGCTCGCGTGGGTGGCAGTGGCAACCCGATCGATGCCTCGCCGGCCGAGCAGCTCGCCCGGGCACAGGCGCTCTACGCTCGCGGTGGTGCCGGGCAGTGGGGCTGCGGCAGCCACCTCAACGACTGATCGGCGTCCACTGAGCAGCACACCGGAGCAGGCCGACGGGCTGCTGGGACCGGCCGCGATCCGCGAGCTGGCCCAGCAGCTCGACCTGCGTCCTACGAAGGCACTCGGGCAGAACTTCCTGCACGACGCCAACACGATCCGCAAGATCGTGCGCACGGCCGACCTCACCGCGGACGACGTGGTGTGCGAGGTCGGTCCCGGCCTCGGCTCGCTGACCCTGGGCCTGTTGGCCGTCAGCGCCCACGTGACCGCCGTCGAGATCGACCCCCGGCTGGCCGGCCAGCTCCCCCGGACGGTGGCCGACCGGTTGCCCGCGCTGGCCGACCGGCTCACCGTGGTGACCGCCGACGCGCTGCGGGTCACCGAGCTGCCCGGCCCGGCACCGACCGCGCTGGTGGCGAACCTGCCCTACAACATCGCCGTCCCGGTGCTGCTGCACCTCCTCGAGCTGCTGCCCTCGATCCGCACGGCCCTGGTGCTGGTGCAGGCCGAGGTGGCCGACCGGCTGGCCGCGGCGCCCGGCTCGCCGGCCTACGGGGTGCCCAGCGTCAAGGCGGCCTGGTACGCCGACGTCCGCCGGGCGGGCGCCGTGCCCCGGCCGGTCTTCTGGCCGGTGCCCAACGTCGACTCCGGGCTGGTCGCGCTCACCCGCCGGCCCGCGCCCGCGGGCGACCGGCTGGCCACCTTTGCCGCGATCGACGCGGCGTTCGCCACGCGCCGCAAGGGACTGCGTGCCGCGCTGGCCCGCTGGGCGGGCAGTCCGGCCGCGGCCGAGACCCGGTTGCGCGCCGCCGGCATCGACCCCACGACCCGGGGCGAGCAGCTCTCGGTCACCGATTTCGCCCGCCTGGCGGCCACCGATCCCGTCCCGGGCGCGGGCCGGTAGCGCGTGGCGCCCGGCACGGGCAGGGTGTCCCGGGTGAGCGAGCTCGCGAGCTCACCGATGACCACGGCAGCTCCGCGAACGCGGCCGATGTGTGCCAGCGAGGAGGACTCGTGAGCAACGCGACCTCCGGTGGCCCCGGTCGGATCGCCGGGAACGGGGCCGTGGTGGCCCGGGCCCCGGCGAAGGTGAACGTGCACCTGCGGGTGGGCCCGCTGCGCCCGGACGGCTTCCACGAGCTGCGGACGGTCTACCTGGCGGTCTCGCTGTTCGACACCGTCACCGTCCGCCGCGGTGAGGGGCTGTCCCTCGTCGTGCGTGGCGAGGGCAGTGCCTCCGGGCGCGGCCCGGCCAGCGTGCCCAGCGACCGGCGCAATCTCGTCTGGCGGGCCGCCGAGTTGCTCGCCCGGTACGCCGGGGTCAGCGCCGACGCGCACATGGAGGTCGACAAGTCGATTCCCGCGGCCGCGGGACTGGCCGGCGGCAGCGCGGACGCCGCTGCGGCGCTGGTGGCCCTGGACGCGCTCTGGGGCACCCGGGCGACCCGCGGGGACCTGACCGGACTGGCCGCCCAGCTGGGCAGCGACGTCCCGTTCAGCCTGCTGGGCGGGGTGGCGTTGGGCACCGGGCGGGGGGAGCAGCTGTCGCCGGTGCTCGCCCGGCGGCGCTGGGACTGGGTCCTGGGCATCGCCGGGGAGGGCCTGTCGACGCCGACCGTCTACGCCGAGCTGGACGCGCTGCGCGCCGAGGGGCGGGTCGCGCAGGGCGCGACCGGGCACCTCGGGGACGACGCCGAGCCGGTGATCGCGGCGTTGCGCAGCGGCCCGACCTCGGCGCTGGCCGCGACTGTGGACAACGACCTGCAGGCGCCGGCGGTC
>JAOPWG010000435.1 GCA_025965775.1 Modestobacter sp.
GTGTACTCCCCCGGCGTGACGTCGACGTGCGCCTCGCCGTTCCACTTGACCAGCCGCTCGAGGACGACGGTGCGGGCGGGCATGTTGATGCCCAGCGCCAGGGTCTCGGTGGCGAACACCGCCTTGACCAGGCCGCGCACGAAGCACTCCTCGACGGTCTCCTTGAAGGCGGGGACCAGCCCGGCGTGATGGGCCGCGAACCCGGCCAGCAGGCCCTCCCGCCACTCCCAGAAGCCCAGGACGTGCAGGTCCTCCTCGGGCAGCGACCCGGTGCGCCGGTCGATCACCTCGGCGATCGCCGACCGTTCGGTCTCGTCGGTCAGCCGCATCCCCGAGGCCAGGCACTGGTGGACCGCGGCGTCGCAGCCGTTGCGGCTGAACACGAAGGTGATCGCCGGCAGCAGGCCGACCCGGTCCAGCCGGTCGATGACCTCCGGCCGCGCCGGTGGCCGGTACCGCGGCTTGTGGTTGAACCCGCCGCGGGACCCGCCACCGCCCCCGGACCAGGCGTCGTAGCGCCGCTCCTGTTCGCGGACGTTGCGGACCAGCTCCGGGTCGACGACCGCCGCGCCGCGTTCCCGGGTGGACCGGCCGCGGGGGGTGTCCTCGAGCTCGCCGGCGTGCGCGGCCGGACGCAACGCGAACAGGTCGAACACGCGGGAGCCGACCAGCATGTGCTGCCACAGCGGGACCGGCCGCACCTCGCTGACCACCACCGTGGTGTGTCCGCGCACGGTGACCAGCCACTCGGCGAACTCCTCGGCGTTGCTCACCGTGGCCGACAGCGAGACCAGCACCACGTGCCCGGGCAGGTGGATGATCACCTCCTCCCACACCGCGCCGCGGAACCGGTCGGCGAGGTAGTGGACCTCGTCCATCACCACGTACCCGAGGTCGGTGAGCGCCGGGGAGTCGGCGTAGAGCATGTTCCGCAGCACCTCGGTGGTCATCACGACCACCGGGGCATCGCCGTTGATGGCGTTGTCGCCGGTCAGCAGGCCCACCTTCGCCGGGCCGTACCGGTCGACGAGGTCGGCGTACTTCTGGTTGGACAGCGCCTTGATCGGCGTCGTGTAGAAGGCCTTTCGGCCCTCGCTGAGCGCCTTGTGCACGGCGAACTCGCCCACGACGGTCTTGCCCGCGCCGGTGGGGGCGCAGACCAGGACGCCGGCCCCCTCCTCCACCGCCTCACACGCCTGGAGCTGGAAGGGGTCCAGGGAGAAGCTGAGCTCGACGGCGAAGTCGGTCAGCGTGGGGTGGCGGGTACGCCGCCGCGCAGCTGCGTACCGCTCGGCCGGGCTGGACATGGCCCCACGGTAAGCGCAGCGTCCGACACCCGACGGGTGAACGCCTCAGCTGCCGCCGGCGCCCACGACCAGCAGGGCACCGGGCACGCACACCGACGTCGCCGGCAGCGGCCGGACGGGTTCCCCGTCGGCGTAGGTGACCAGGCCCGGTCCCGCGAGAGTGACCTCACGGCCGCGCAGCACGGTCACCGCGGGGTGCTCGACGTGGGTGCCGGCGGCGAGCCGGGGGCGGGTCCGGATCAGCCCGAGGCGGCTGATCCGGCCGACCACGACCACGTCGAGCAGTCCGTCGTCGGGGGCTGCGCCCGGGCAGATCTGCAGACCGCCGCCGTACCAGGCGGTGTTGCCCACTGCGACCAGGGTGACCTCGTGCCGGGTGGCGACGCCGTCGACGGTGAGCAGCACCGGACGGGGGTGCAGCTGCAGCAGCTCGGCCAGGATCGCCACGTCGTAGCGGCGTGGCCCCCGGGGCCAGCGCAACCGGTCGGCCCGGTCGGTGACCGCCGAGTCGAAGCCACAGCACAGCACCGTGGACCACCAGCGGTCCCCCGTGCGGACGGCGTCCACCCGGCGGTCCCGGCCGGCGAACAGGTCCGCGGCCACCGCCCGGGCCGCCTCCCAGGGGTCGGCCGGTATCCCGAGGGCGCCGGCGAGGTCGTTGCCGGTGCCGGCGGGCAGCACGCCGAGGGGGGTCGTCGTCCCGGCCACCGCCTGCAGGGCGGCGTGCGCGACGCCGTCCCCGCCCAGGGCGACGACTGCGGCCACGCCCGCGGCCACCGCGGCGTGCGCCTGCCGTTCGGCCTCGGCACGGGTGCCGGCGGTGAGCTCCCGGACGGTCAGGCCGGCATCGGCGAACGCCCGCCTGACCCCGCCGGCCGCGCGGGCACCGCGGCCGCGGCCGGCTGCCGCGTTGACCAGCAGCGCCAGCTCACCGGTGGGCACGGCCTCAGTGAGGGGTGGTGGTCGGCTCGTCGAGCGTGCTCGGTGCCTCGGTCAGCGGGGAGGGGGTGGCGTCCAGCGGTGAGGCCTGGTCGTCGTCCAGCCCGGCCAGCTCGTCGGCGGCCGCCCGGCGGGCCCGGCGCTTGTCCACCAGCCGGGCGATCTGGATCGCCACCTCGAACAGCACGCACATCGGCACGGCCATCAGCAGCATGGTGAACGGGTCCTGGGTGGGGGTGATGAAGGCGGCGAAGACGATGGTGAGGAAATAGATCCACCGCCGGGCCTTCGCCAGCACCGCGTAGGACAGCATCCCGATCAGGTTGAGCACCACGGCGATCAGCGGCAGCTCGAAGCTCACCCCGAACGCCAGCAGGATCGAGATGACGAAGCCGATGTAGTCCTGCGCGGTCAACGCGATCGCCACGTTGCCCCCGGCCAGGCCCAGCAACAGGGTCAGACCGGCCTTGAGCGAGACGTAGGCGAGCACCGCGCCCAGGGCGAACAGCGAGCTGGACGCGGCGACGAACGCCATGCCGTAGCGCTTCTCGTTGCGCTTGAGCCCCGGGGTGATGAAACCCCACACCTGATAGAGCCAGAAGGGGGCGGAGACCACGACGCCGGCGATGAAGGCGATCTTCAGCCGGATGAGGGCGCCACCGAACACGTCGGTCACCAGCAGCCGGCAGTCACCACCCGACGAGCTGCTCTCCAGCCGGTTGTCCGCCGGGACCGAGCAGTACGGCGCCCGGATGAACTCGCCCAGGCCATGGTCGTACCACCAGAAGCACACGGCGGTGCCGAGCAGGATGAAGACGAGCGCGATCGCGATCCGGTTGCGCAGCTCCTTGAGGTGCGCGATGAGCGTCATCGTCGCCTCGTCGTCCCGGGGAGGACGACGAGGCCGACGGTCGCGGGTGCGCCCTGCCATCGTCACGGGCGGGTCAGTGCAAGGAGGTCAGCGGTTGCCGTCGACGGGGGTCGACGCACGCTCCTGCGCGGCGCGCGCCCGCAGCTCCGCCGCCCGCAGCTCGGCCGCGCGGGCCTCGGCCTCGTAGTCGACCGCTGCCGGGGCGACGATCTGGCCCTGCACCGGAGTCGTGGTGGCGGCGTCCTTGCTGCGCACGTCGTCCTCCTTCATGCCCTTCATCTCGCCCTTGAAGATCCGCAGCGAGCGGCCGAGGGAGCGCGAGGCGTCAGGCAGCTTCTTGTAGCCGAACAGAAGCAGGATGGCCAGGATGATCAGGCCGATCTCCGGTGCGCCGAGTCCGAGCACGGGGTCCTCCGAGTCGTGGGGTGTGGCCGACTCTACCTGCGAGCGGCCCCAGGATCCGGTACTGGACCGCGTCCAGCCGGCGTTCAGCGGGTGGTCGCCGGCCCGTCATCCGTTCGTTGCGCGGCGACCCGCCCCATGATGCCCTGCACCTCGGCCAGCACCGGGGTCAGCTCGCCCTGCAGGCCCCGCACCTCGCGGTCCAGCCGCTGCAGGGCACCGAGCACGCCGAAGCCGACGACCCCGAGCACCAGCACGGCCAGGACGGCGACGACGATCCACACGACGAGCAGCACGGGAGGACACTAACCGGCGCCGGTCCGGCTCGGCCGTGGGTCGAGGCGCCGATGCCTGGTTGCGTGCCGTCAGCCGGCGTAGCGGGCCAGTGCCGCCCGGGCCTCGGCCGCGACCTGCTCGCGCAGTTCGGCGGGCTCGTCGACGAGCGCCGAGCCGCCGAGAGAGGCGACCAGCCGGCGTGCCCAGGCCAGGTCCGAGGTGCGCACCGCGACCGACAGGCCGCCGGGCGGGTCCCCCACCGGGGTGACCTCCTCCACCGGGTAGTAGTCGGCCACCCAGCGGGCGCTGCGGGCCAACCGCAGCCGGACCAGCGGCGCCTCCTCCCCCGGCTGGTAGAGCCCGGAGTCGACGTCCCGCTCGTGCGCCTGGGGCGGTGGCGCCGCGGCCGCGTCGAGGACCTGCACGTCATCGACCCGGTCCAGGCGGAACAGTCGCACGCCCTCCGCCCGCCGGCACCAGGCCTCCAGGTACCAGTGCCCGTCGACCAGCAGCAGGCGCATCGGGTCGACGGTGCGCTCGGTGCGCTCGTCCCGGCTGGGCACGTAGTAGTGCAGGTGCAGCGCGCGGCCGCGCTCCAGCCCCTCCCGGACGACGGCCAGCGCCTGCTCGCGGGCGTCGACGCTGACCGCGACCGGGGCGGCGAGCTCGGCGGCGTGCCCGGCCGCGGCCGACACCTTGGCCAGCGCACGGCTGACCGCCTCGCCCTCGGCCAGCCCGGGGAGCTCCAGCAGGGTGCGCAGTGCGACGGTCAGCGCGACCGCCTCGTCGGTGGTCAGTCGCAGCGGCCGGACCATCCCGGCGGTGAAGGTGACCCGCACCCGGTCCCCCTCGAAGGCCAGGTCGATGAGGTCGCCGGGACCGTGCCCGGGCAGACCGCACACCCACAGCAGGTCCAGGTCGCGGCGCAGCTGGGCCTCGGGCACGCCGAAGTCGGCGGCGGCGTCGGCCAGCCGGACGCCGTCCGGGCGGGCCTGCAGGTATGGGACGAGTGCCAGGAGGCGGATCATCCGGTCGGCGGTGCCGGGACTGGTCATGGCCGCTGCCCCGCCCGCTGCCCCGCCGGCTGTCCCGCCGGCTCCCCCAGGGCGGCGAGCCGGGTGAGCCGCTCGACGACGGCCGCCCGCATCCGCTGCGGCGCCTCGACGAGCACGTCGGCGCCGTAAGCGGCGAGCTGGTCGGCCAGCGATTCCGGCTCGGTGGTGCGCAGCTCCAGCCGGTCGTCGCCGTCCGGGCCGGGCCCCAGCGGGACCGCGGTCCGGCGCAGCCCGTTGGCGGTGCCCGGCCGGGCACGGACGACCACCAGGGTCTCCTCGCGTCGCTCCTGACCGGCCACGACGGCCGCCAGGTCCAGGTCGGCCGGCGGCTGGAAGGCGCCTGCCGGTCCGGTCGCCCTGGGGGTGCCGGTGACCCGGGACAGCCGGAACACGCGCGGCGCCTGCCGGTCCTGGTCGTGCCCGACGAGGTACCAGTGGCCGTGCCAGGCGACGACGCCCCACGGCTGCACCCGGCGGCGGACAGGGGTGTCCTCGTCGGGACGGCGATAGTCGAAGGTCAGCTCGCGGCGGTCCCGGGCGGCGGCGTAGCACGGCTCGAAGGCCGGTTCGCCGGCGTCCAGTCGGGGCTGCAGCGGGATCCCGCGGTTCTGGTCGACGTCGACGCCGGCGGCCCGCAGCTTGACCAGCGCGCTCTGCGCCACCCCGGCCAGCTGGGCGGACTGCCACAACCGCAGGGCCAGTCCGACGGCCGCGGCCTCCTCGCCGGTGAGGGTGATCTCGGGCAGCTCGTAGTCACCGCGCGCGATCCGGTAGCCGTCCTCGGTGTCGAAGGCGCTGGTGCGACCGGTCTCCAGCGGGACGCCGATCTCGCGCAGCTCGGCCTTGTCACGCTCGAACATGCGCTTGAACGCCTCGTCGGCGCGGTCGGTGCCGTCGTCGGGCTCGTAGCCGGGGACCGTCGCCCGGATCTTGGCGGCCGAGACGTACTG
Organism: Modestobacter sp.; assembly: GCA_025965775.1. Lineage (GTDB taxonomy): Bacteria > Actinomycetota > Actinomycetes > Mycobacteriales > Geodermatophilaceae > Modestobacter. The sequence goes on from JAOPWG010000435.1 coordinate 5,801, forward strand.
ACGGGTGCCCAGCAGCGCTATCACCAGGTTGACCAGTCGCTCTGCGCGCTTGGCTGCCACGTTCCCAGCCTGCCACGTCCGGGACCCGCGCCCCGCGGTGACCTAGCCTGCCGAGGTGACGTCTCCGGGCAGCCCGCCGTCCTCCCGCCCCGCCGAGCCCGGCCCCCGGGTCCGCTGGCGGCGCGGCCGGGTGACCGCGCTGGGCCGTTCGTGGCGCGACGCGCGCGAGATGACCGTCGAGGTGGCCGGTGACGGCGCCGTCCGGGCGCTGGCCCACCCGTCGGTGGTCGGCTCCCCGGAGGTCGGGGACGACGTCCTGCTGAACACCACCGCCTGGGCGCAAGGGCTGGGCACCGGCGGTTACGCGCTGGTCGTCGCCGTCCCCGACCGTCTGCCGGCCGACCCGACCGGCCCCGGGCACCTGGTGAAGGGGCGGTACACGCCGCTGCAGGTGACGGTGCAGGGCGTCGACGAGCAGGAGACCGAGCACCACCGGCTGATCGCCGAGGCCGAGGACGTCGGGGGCATGCCGGTCGTGGTCGCCGACCTGCACTCCGCGCTGCCCGCCGTGCTGGCCGGGGTGCAGGCGACCGCGCCGGAGCTGCGGGTCGCCTACGTGATGACCGACGGCGGGGCGCTGCCGGCGGCCTTCTCCCGGACGCTGGACGCGCTGGCCGGGTCGCTGGCCGGGGTGGTCACCGTCGGGCAGTCCTTCGGCGGTGACCTGGAGGCGGTGACGGTGCACACCGGGCTCCTCGCCGCCCGGCACGTGCTGCGCGCCGACGTCACGGTGGTCGCACAGGGCCCGGGCAACCTGGGCACCGGGACGCCGTGGGGCTTCTCCGGGGTGGCGGCCGGCGAGGCGTGCAACGCGGTCACCGTGCTCGGCGGGCAGGCGGTCGGGGCGCTGCGGATCTCCGACGCCGATCCCCGGCCGAGGCACCGTGGGGTCTCCCACCACTCGCTGACCGCGTTCGGCCGGGTCGCGCTGGGCGGGGTCACCCTCGTCGTCCCCGAGGGCCTGCCTCCCGAGCTGGCCGGGCAGGTGGAGGAGGACCTCGCGGGCCAGCCGGACCGCAACCCCGTCGTCCGGGTCGCCACCTCCGGGTTGGCCGAGGCGCTGGCCGCGGTGCCGGTGCGACTGTCGACGATGGGCCGTGGGCTCGACGAGGACCACGCCTACTTCCTCGCCGCAGCCGCCGCCGGCCGGTACGCGGCCGACCGTGCCGGGGAGTCCCCTACCGCCTGAGCCGCCCGGCTCTGCACGCACTCCTGTCGCGTCGCACGTGGTGCACCGCGTGCAGGGCGACAGCACCGCGTGCAACGCCGCTGCTCACCGGCGCGGTGACCGGGCGGGTCACATGCTGGCGATCAGTTTCTCCACGCGCTCGTCGACGGCCTTGAACGGGTCCTTGCACAGCACGGTGCGCTGCGCCTGGTCGTTGAGCTTCAGGTGCACCCAGTCGACGGTGAAGTCGCGGCGCTTCTCCTGGGCGCGGCGGATGAACTCGCCGCGCAGCTTGGCCCGGGTGGTCTGCGGGGGCACGTTCTTGGCCTCGAAGATCCGTGGGTCGTGCGCCACCCGGTCGACCTGGCCGGCGCGCTCGAGCAGGTAGTAGAGGCCCCGGTCGCGGCGGATGTCGTGGTAGGCCAGGTCCATCTGGGCCACCCGCGGGCTGGACAGCGGCAGGTCGCGCTTGCCCCGGTAGCGCTCGATCAGCTGGAACTTGGTGGCCCAGTCGATCTCGCGGTCGATCAGCGACAGGTCACCGGAGTCCACGGCCTTGAGGGTGCGGCCCCACAGCTCGAGCATCTGCCGGTGCACCGGGCCGTAGCCCTCCCGGTCGACGAACTCGGCGGCGCGGTCGTGGTACTCGGTCTGGATCTCCAGCGCGGACATCTCCCGGCCGTTGGCCAGGCGCACCTTGCGGCGTCCGGTCATGTCGTGGCTGATCTCGCGGATGGCCCGGATCGGGTTCTCCAGGGTCATGTCCCGGAGCACGACGCCCTGCTCGATCATCCGCAGCACCAGGTCGGTGATGGTGACCTTGAGCAGCGTCGTCGTCTCG
>JAOPWG010000462.1 GCA_025965775.1 Modestobacter sp.
GCGGGCCCACCTGAACCCGGGCATCCAGGTCTCCACGATCCTGCTCACCATGTACGACGGGCGGACCCGGCTCGCCGACCAGGTGGCCGACGAGGTGCGCAACCACTTCGGTGACCTGGTGCTGACCTCGGTCATCCCACGCAATGTCCGGGTCAGCGAGGCGCCCGGGTACGGGCAGTCGGTGCTCACCTACGATCCGGGCTCCCGTGGCTCGACCAGCTACGTGGAGGCTGCCCGGGAGCTCGCCGAGCGCGGTGCCCTGCTGGCGCCCCGCACTCCTCCGGCGCCACCGCCCCCGGTGGCGGTTCCACCGGTCGCCGCGCTGGTGCTCGGCGAGCCGGTCGGCACCCCGGGATCGACCGGTAGGCACGGTTCGTGAGCGGACCGATCCGTCTGCGTGACCACTGCCCCACCGACACCCTGCTCGCGCCGCCACGGCGGCCGACGGGCACCAGCGAGGAGCTCCAATGACCAAGCGCGGCGGTCTCGGCCGGGGCCTGGCGGCCCTCATCCCCACCAGCGCCCCCGCGCCGACGGCGACCCCGGCAGCCCGGGCCGCCGAGGCGGTGGAGGCAGCGGGGTCGGTGGGGACGGCGGAGCGCCCGACGTCCCCCGGGTGGGCCGAACGTGCGGCGTCGGTGACCGACCTGCCGGCCGGCCCGCTGGCCGATGTCCTGGGCGTTCCAGGGGCGCAGCTGCGCGAGCTGCCGGTCGACCAGGTCGTCCCCAACCCCAAGCAGCCCCGCGTGGTGTTCGACGACGACGCGCTGGACGAGCTGACCCATTCGGTGCGTGAGTTCGGCCTGCTCCAGCCGATCGTCGTCCGGGAGGGACCGGACGGCGGCTACGAGCTCATCATGGGCGAGCGCCGACTGCGGGCCGCCCGGGCGGCCGGCCTGGAGAGCGTGCCGGCGATCGTCCGGGACACCACCGATGACGCGATGCTGCGGGACGCCCTGCTGGAGAACATCCACCGGGTCCAGCTGAACCCGCTCGAGGAGGCCGCGGCCTACCAGCAGCTGCTGGAGGAGTTCGGCGCCACGCACGAGGAGCTGGCCACCAAGATCGGGCGCAGTCGCTCGCAGGTCACCAACACCATCCGGCTGATGAAGCTGCCGGTGAAGGTGCAGACCCGGGTCGCCGCGGGCGTGCTGTCGGCCGGTCACGCCCGGGCGCTGCTGGGCCTCCCCGAGGCCGAGGCGCAGGAGGCGCTGGCCACCCGCATCGTCGCCGAGGGCATGTCGGTGCGCGCCACCGAAGAGGCCGTCTCCCTCGCGGTGGCGGCCACCCCGGCGGCCGCGCGGCGGAACAACCGCAAGCTCAGCGCCCCCGGCGTCGAGGACCTCGCCGGCCGGTTGTCCGACGTGTTCGAGACCAAGGTCAAGGTTCAGATCGGGCGGGCGAAGGGCCGGATCGTGGTCGAGTTCGGTTCGGTCGACGACCTGCAGCGGATCGTCGGCATGATGGCTCCGGACATCACCGGACGCAGTCCGCAGTCCTGATCGCGGCGGCGGCGACGCCGCTCCGGCTCGAAGTCAGCTGGGACGGCACCGGTCGCGGTGTCGTCCGGAGGACGAGCGCGGGCCCGACCGGGAGCACAGTTGCGTCACTGACGCTTCCCCCGCCATCCGGCGGCGGTGGGGCGCCTCAGCGCGTCGTGCCCGCCCGGCGGGCGAGCAGCCCGGCCAGCACCTCACCGAGCCGGTGCCCGGCGGCCTCCAGGGCCATCGGGAACATCGAGGTCTCGGTGAGCCCGGGGGAGACGTTCACCTCGAGGAAGTGCACCTCGCCGTCCGGCGTCACGAGGGCGTCGGTGCGCGACAGGTCGGCCAGACCCAGGGCCCGGTGCACCGTCAACGCCACCTCGGCCGCCCGGGCGGAGACCTCCGCGGAGACCCGCGCCGGTGCGTAGTACTCGGTCATCCCCGGCGTGTACCGGGAGGTGTAGTCGAACACCCCCGACTCGGGCTCGATCTCCACAGCCGGCAGGGCTTCCGGTCCGCTGCCCAGGTCCACCACCGAGATCGCCAGCTCGACGCCGTCGACGAACCGCTCCACCATCACCGTGTCGCCGTAGGCGAAGCAGCTGACCATGGCAGCCGGCAGGTCCTCGACCCTGCTCACCTTCTGCACGCCCAGCGACGAGCCACCCGAGGCCGGTTTCACCATCAGCGGCAGACCCAGCCGGGCCACGATGAGATCCAGCACGGTGCCGGCGCCCAGCTCCCGGAACGTGCTGTGCGGCAGGGCCACCCAGTCCGGCGTCGTCACCCCGGCCGACCGGACGACGGACTTGGCCGCCGGCTTGTCCCAGGCCAGCCGGCACGCGGCCGCGGGTGAACCGACGTAGGGGACGCCGGCCAGGTCGAGGACCGCACGCAGGGCGCCGTCCTCACCGGTGGACCCATGGAGGGCGATGAACACGGCGTCCGCGGGGCTGGCGGTCAGACCGGGCAGCAGCTCGGCGTCGGCGTCGTGCAGTTCGGCGTCGACGCCGGCCCGGCGGAGGGCCTCCTCCACCTGGTTACCGGAGGAGAGGCTGACCTCCCGCTCGAAGGTCAGCCCACCGGCCAGCACCACGACCCGCAAGGGGTGCTCCTCGCCGTCGGGGTCGGCGGCCGGGGTGGTCACGGCCGTGGTCTCGCTCATGCGCGGTGGTCCTCGTTCTCGTTCCGGTTGGCCGGGCCGGTGAGCGACTCCGCCGCTGCACCGCCCTGGTCGGCCGGGGACGGCGCGGGCACCGATGACCGCACGGCCCGGAAGGTGCCGGTGTCGACTGCGTCGAAGGTGGAGTGCAGGTCGAGCTCCGCCTCGATGACCCGGGCCAGCCGCCGCACGCCCTCGCGGATCTGGTCCGGCTCCGGGTAGCAGTAGGACAGCCGCATGTACTCCCGGCCCTGCCCGTCGGCGTAGAAGCCGATGCCGGGGACGTAGGCGACGTGCGCGGCCACTGCACGCGGCTGCATGAGCTTGGCGTCCAGGCCGTGCGGCAGCTTGAGCCACACGTAGAAGCCGCCGTCGGGGCGGGTCCAGGTCGTCCCCGGCGGCATGAGGGCCGTGAGGGACTCCAGGGTGGCGTCCCGGCGCTCCCGGTAGAGCTCGGTGAACACCTTGATCTGCTCCTGCCACGGCTGGGTGTCCAGGTACCGGGCGACGGCGTACTGGGTCAGCGACGGCGGACACAGCACCTGCGCCTCGGTGGCCAGGACCAGCTTCTCGCGCACTGCCAGCGGCGCGAGCACCCAGCCGACCCGCAATCCCGGGGAGAAGGTCTTGGAGAACGAGCCGAGGTAGATGACCCGGTCCTCGTTACGCGCCCGCAGCGCGCGCATCGGCCCGTGCTCGAAGCCCAGCAGGCCGTAGGGGTTGTCCTCGATGATCAGCAGGTCGTACCGCTCGGCGAGCGCCATGACCGCCTCGCGGCGGGGCTCGGAGAGCGTCACGCCGGCCGGGTTGTGGAAGTTGGGCACCGTGTAGAGGAACTTGACCCGGTCACCGGCCGCCCGGGCCTCGATCAGGGCCTGCTCGAGCGCCTCGGGGACCAGGCCCTCGTCGTCCATGGCGACGTGCCGGACGCGCGCCTGCGCAGCCTGGAAGACGCCCAGCGCGCCGACATAGGACGGCGCCTCGGCCAGGATGACGTCACCCGGGTCGACGAAGACCCGGGTGACCAGGTCCAGCCCCTGCTGCGAGCCGACCGTGACCACGACCTCGCTGGGCGAGGCGTCCGCGATGCCCTCGAGGGCCATCACGTCACAGATCCGCTCGCGCAGGCGGGGGTCACCCTGCCCGGACCCGTACTGCAGCGTCTGCGCGCCCATGCCCGAGACGAGGTCGCCGATCATCGAGCCGACGATGTCCAGGGGCAGCGCGGAGACCGCCGGCATGCCGCCGGCCAGGGACACGACCTCGGGTCGGCTGACGACGGAGAACAGTGCCCGGATCTCCGAGCTCTTCATCCCGTGGGTCCGTGCTGCGTACCGGTCTGCCAGGGGGTCCAGCCGCGGGTGCCGCGGGGAGACGTGCGGGGACGCACCGACAGAGTGCGCCCCGGCCTGACCGGAACCGACCGTCGGGTCGGACGCAGGAGGGGTCACCTGTCGAAGTGTAAGGGCACTGGTTGCGGTCCCCCCGCCGGACGTGCCGTACGGGACGGTCCGGTCACAGCCCGTCGTGGGGCCGGTGGGCCCCGGGGCGGGGTCAGCCCCCGGTGGGGAGCAGGAAGGTACCGGTCGGCGGGTCGGCCTCGGCGGGCAGGAAGAGCCGCTGGACCGAGGCGAGCACCGCCTGGGCGACCGTGCTGCGCAACCGGGCGTCGAGCAGCAACAGTCGGTCCACCGGGTGGGAGAGGTAGCCGCAGTCGACCCGGACGGCGGGCATCCGGGTCATCCGCAGGATGTCCCAGGTCTTGGCGTGCGAGCCGCAGTCGAGCATCCCCGTGCGGGCGATGACCTCGCGGCGGGCCAGGTTGGCGAACTGCTCACCGACGGTGGAGCTGGCCCCGGACCCCGTGCCGTAGTAGTAGCTGGCCACTCCCCGGGCGTGCGCCGAGCCGTGCGCCTCCATGTGCAGGGAGAGGAACAGGTCGGCCCCGGCGTCGTTGGCGAACGCTGTCCGCTCCTCGGCGGAGGGGCCGCCGGTGCGGCCGCGGGTCAGGTAGACCGTGGCGCCGGCAGCGGCCAACCGGCCCTCGATGCGGGAGGCGAGGTCGAAGACCAGGTCGGCCTCGGTCGTCTCCCCGGCCGTGTAGCCGGTTTCGTCGCCACCGTGCCCCGGGTCGATCACGATGACCCGGCCGATCAGGTGCGGACCGGACTCGACCAACGAGGCGCTCTGCCGCAGCAACTGCGGACGCCCACCGGTCACCCGGCGGCCCAGCTGCTTCAGCGCCCGCAGCGTGGCCGGTCCGCAGGTGCCGTCGGCGTTGAGCCCGTAGTCGCGCTGGAAGGCGCGCAGGCCCACCTCGGTCTCCGCGCCGAGGATGCCGTCGGCCCGCCCGGCGTCGTAGCCGAGTTCGAGCAGCAGCTCCTGCAGGCGGCGGACGTCGTCGCCACGCAGGGCGCGCTCGGGGTCGTAGCGCAGCAGTCGGTCACCCAGGGACCAACGCGCTTCGTTGAGGGCGCGGTAGGTCTCCTCGCCGACGCGGCCGTCGACGGACAGGCCGCGCACCTGCTGGAAGTGCCGGACCGCGAGTTCGGTGGCCGCGTCGAAGACCCCACGCTCGTCGCCGGGGGCACCGGCGACGCCGTCCGTCGGCGCCGCCGCCTCGGCCAGGAGGCCCAGGGCGCGCAACACCGCCTGCACCTCGGCCACTGCGGGGCCGGAGCTGCCGGGACGCAGGATGTCCATGCGGTGGTCGTCGCTCCTCGGTGGTCGGGCCGTCGGCGCTGACGGTCGGGTGGATCGGATGTCGGGGTCGATTGTGTCTCTGCTGGTGCCCTGCGCGCGCACCGGGGGACACCGGTACGCCGGTAGCAGCGCGGCGTCACCGCATCGGGTGATGGACGCACCGGCCGGACAGGCGGCTGACCGGGGCCGGGAACAGACCAGGCCCGCCGGTCCAGCAGGGACGGGCGGGCCTGGTGAGTGTGTCCTCGACGGCGCGGTGTCCGCGCCGGTCGATCAGATGTAGTCGGAGAGGTCCGAGAGGATCGCGCCCTTGGGCTTGGCGCCGATGATGCTCTTCACCGGCTTGCCGTCCTGGAAGACGGTCATCGTCGGGATCGACATGACCTGGTAGTCACGGGCGATCTGCGGGTTCTCGTCGATGTTCAGCTTGGCGATGATGAGCTTGTCGCCGTGCTCGGCGGCGATCTCCTCCAGCACGGGGGCGACCATCTTGCACGGACCGCACCACTCGGCCCAGAAGTCGACCAGCACGGGCTTGTCGCTGCCCAGGACGTCGGCGGCGAAGCTGTCGTCGGTGACCTTCACGGTGTTGCCTGCCATGGTGG
>JAOPWG010000494.1 GCA_025965775.1 Modestobacter sp.
GGCCGGCGGCCCGCGGTGGCCGGGCTGCCCGACGCCGCCGGCGCCCGGGTACTGCGGGTCGGCGACGGCCCGGGGGAGGTCTGCTCGCCGGAGCTCACCGCCTGGCTGCGGGGGCGGTCGGTGCTGGTGCGCCCGGACCGGATCGTGGCCGCGGCCTCCCGGTGAGCAGCGGGCGGCCGGGCGAGGGCATGCTGACCCGACCCACGATCGAGAGGTCCCGATGAGCATCGACGTCGCTGCAGTCCGAGCCCACTTCCCGGCCCTGGCAGCCGGCGCGGCCCACTTCGACGGCCCGGGCGGTTCGCAGGTGCCCGACGTGGTCGCGACCGCCGTCGCCGAGACGATGTCCACGCCGATGGCCAACCGCGGCTGGGTCACCGGGGCCGAGCGCAACGCCGACGCCGTCGTGCTGGCCGCCCGCGCGGCCGTGGCCGAACTGGTGGCCGGCGACCCGGGGGGCGTCGTCTTCGGCCGGAGCGCCACCGCGCTCACCTACGACCTCGCCCGGGTGCTGTCGGCCGGGTGGGGGCCCGGCGACGAGGTCGTGGTGACCCGGCTGGACCACGACGCGAACGTCCGCCCCTGGGTGCAGGCCGCGCAGGCGCGCGGCGCCACCGTCCGGTGGGCGGAGTTCGACCCGGGCAGCGGCGAGCTCGACCCCGGCGCGGTGGGGATGCTGGTCAACGACCGCACCCGGCTGGTCGCCGTCACCGGCGCGTCCAACCTGCTCGGCACCCGGCCCGACCTGACGGCGATCACCGATCAGGCGCACGAGGTCGGTGCGCTCACCTGGGTGGACGGCGTCCACCTCACCGCGCACGCGCCGGTGGACGTGGCCGCGCTGGGCGCGGACTTCTTCACCTGCTCGCCGTACAAGTTCCTCGGCCCGCACTGCGGTTGTGTCATCGCTGCCCCCGCGCTGCTGGAGACGCTGCGGCCGGACAAGCTGCTGCCCTCCACCGACGCCGTCCCGGAACGGTTCGAGCTGGGCACGCTGCCCTACGAGCTGCTGGCCGGCACCACGGCGGCTGTCGACTTCCTGGCCGGCCTCGGCGTCGGCGGGACGCGGCGCGGCCGGCTGGTGACGGCGATGGACGCGATCGAGGCCCACGAGGACCGGCTGCGCGAGCGGATCGAGAACGCCCTGCGGGACCTGCCCGGGGTGACCGTCTGGTCGCGGGCCAAGCGCCGGACGCCGACGTTGCTGATCACCTTCGAGGGCCGGGACGCGGCCGACGCGTACCGCTTCCTCGCCGAGCGGGGGGTCAACGCCCCGGCCGGGTCGTTCTACGCCCTGGAGGCCTCCCGCTGGCTCGGGCTGGGCGACGCCGGCGGCCTGCGGGTGGGGCTGGCCCCCTACAACGACGACGCGGACGTCGACCGGCTGCTGTCCGGGCTCACGCAGTTCACCGCTTCCTGAACCGGTCGCCGGGACCGGCCGGTCCGGGGGTGTGACTGCAGTCACTGCGCGGGCTACCCTCCGGGAACGCCGTCCGCGCGTGTCCGGAGGCCCACGTGATCGCTGCGAGCCCAGCGCCCCTCCCCGAGGTGCGCGCATGACCGCTGCCCTCGGCGCATCGGCGAACGTCGTCTCGCCGGTGCGCCCCCCGGTGCCGCGCTCGGCCGGCCGACCGTTCACCAAGTACCTGGTGCCCGAGGTCGTGTTCGGCTGGGGTGCGCTCTCGGAGGCCGGGTTCGCCGCCCGCCGGCTGGGGGCGCAGCGGCCGTTCGTCGTCACCGACGCGGGGGTGATCGAGGCCGGCTGGTGGGCCGAGCTCGCGGGGCACCTTGCCGAGGTCGAGCTGTGCCCCACCGTCTGGCAGGAGCTGACGCCCAACCCCAAGGAACACGAGGTCGCCGCCGGCGTCCGCCGGTACCTGGAGAGCGGTTGCGACGTGATCATCGGCCTGGGCGGGGGCTCGGTCATCGACGCGGCCAAGGCGATCGCCGTCGTGGCCGGCAACGGTGGCCGGATCCTCGACTACGAGGGCGTGGACAAGGTGACCGCCGCGATCCCGCCCACGGTGATGTGCCCGAGCACCGCCGGCACCGGTGCCGACGTCTCGCAGTTCGCCGTCATCACCGACACCACCCGGCGGCTCAAGGCGACCCTGATCGGCCGCGCGCTGGTCCCCGACATCTCCGTGACCGACCCGCGGTTGCTCACCACGATGCCCGATGACCTGGCCGCGGCCACCGGGCTCGACGCGCTCACCCACGGCATCGAGGCCTACGTCTCGCTGGCCGCCGGACCGCTCACCGACGTGCACGCGCTGCACGCCATCGAGCTGATCTGCCGGTCGCTGCGCCGCACACTGACCCACCCGGACGACGTCGCGGCCCGCACGGCCATGGCCCAGGCCAGCCTGGAGGCGGGCCTGGCGTTCACCAACGCGATCCTCGGCGCGACCCACGCGATGAGCCACCAGGTCGGTGGGTTGCTGGACCTGCCGCACGGGGTGGTCAACGGCGTCCTCCTCCCGCACGTCATCCGCTTCAACGCCCGCAGTTCGCCGGGCCGGTTCGTGCCGGTCGCCCGGGCGATGGGCCTGGACGTCACCGGCCTGCCCGACGACGTCGCGGCCGGGCGCGCCGCCGAGGCGGTCGCCCGGCTGGCCGCGGACCTCGGGTGTCCCAGCGGTCTGGCCGAGCTCGGCGTGCGCGACGCCGACATCGACACCCTGGCCGCGACGACGCTGGGCGACGCCTGCCTGTCCACCAACCCGCGGGACGCCGGCCACGCCGACGTGGCGGCCCTGTTCCGCGCCGCGCTGTGATGGGCGCACCATCGGCGCCCGGCATCCCCGAGCTCACCGGGCTGCGTTCGTCCAAGCCCAGTTGGTACGCCGAGTACCGCAACACCGCGGAGAACCTGCACCGGGCGCTGGGGTCGCTCGAGCACATCGCCCGGGTCCTGTCCGCCACCGGGCAGGGGGCCGACGCGCTGTGCCTCGCGGTGGTCGATGCCACCGCCGAGCACCTCGGCTCCCCGTGGGTGGTGCTCGCGCTCCGGGAGCAGGCGCTGCCCCTGGCCCGGCCGCGGCTGGTCGGGCGCGGACCGGCCGGGATCCCGGTGGCGGGCCGGGCCGCGCTGCCCGGCGTCGTCCGCGGGCCGGTGCTCGCCGGCCTGGCCAGCACCGCGGTCGAGCCGTGGCAGACGACCCAGGGAGCGGTCCTCGTGCCCCTCGTGGTCGACGGCGAGCCGGCCGGCGCGCTGGTGGCCTGCGGCGGCCCCCGCCGCACCGCCACGGCAGCGGACCTGGCCATCCTGCGCATCCTCGCCAACCAGTCGGCGGTCGCCCTGCTGTCGGACCACCTGCTGGCCGGCTCCGAGGCGCTGCGCCGGCAGACCGAGCAGCTCTACGCCGAGGCCGAGCAGCGGGCCCGGGACCTCGCCGAGCGGCACACCCAGCTGGCCGAGGCCGAGCTCCGGCTGGACGTCGCCACGCAGCGCGAGGCGGTCGATGCCGAACGGCACCGGATCGCCCGCGAGCTGCACGACAGCGTCGCCCAGCACGTCCTCTCCGCCGGGATGGCGATCGAGTGGTGCCGGCCGGAGGTCGCCCACCACCGCGAGGTCTTCGACCGGCTCGGGCACGCCAAGGCGCTCACCCGGGAGGCGGTGGAGCGGCTGCGGGTGGCGATCCACGCGTTGTCCTCCGACACGCACGGTGAGCCGGGCCAGGGACTCCCCGCGCTGCTGGGGCGGCTGCCCGTGGCGCAGACGGTGCCCGGCATGGCCGTCGCCGTCCGCGTCGAGGGGCGCCCGCGGGTGCTGCCCGCCGCGGTCGAGCACTCGCTGTTCCGGGTGGCCTCGGAGAGCCTGTTCAACACCGTCCGGCACGCCGGGGCGACCCGTTGCACGGTGCGGCTGGCCTACCGGCCCGGCGAGGTGCGGCTGTCGGTGGCCGACGACGGGCACGGGAACCCCGAGGTGCTGCGGAGGGCGCTGCGCGCCTCCGGCCGGCGCGACGACGGCTACCACCGGGGACTGGGGAACATGGCCTCGCGGTGTGCGGAGATGGGCGCCACGCTGCGCTTCACCCGGGCCCGGATGGGCGGCGTCCGGGTCGAGGTCCGGCTCCCCCACGCGGCGTCGTCCACGGAGGTGGCCGGTGACTGACCAGATCCGGCTGGTGATCGTCGACGACCACGCGATCGTCCGGCAGGGGCTGCGCTCGATCCTGGAGCGCGAACCGGACATCGAGGTGGTCGGCGAGGCGGCCACGGCCGCGGAGGCGCTGGACCTGGTGGCCGCGGCCCGGCCGCACATCGTGCTGCTGGACCTGAAGCTCTCGGCCGGCTCCGACGTCGCCGGTCTGGCGCTGTGCGGGCAGTTGACCGCGTGCACGCCTGCCCCCGGCGTGCTGGTGGTGACCACGTTCCTCGACCAGGGGCTGGTGCTCGAGGCGATCCAGCAGGGCGCCCGCGGCTACGTGCTCAAGGACGTCGACGCGGTCGCTTTGGTCGCGGCCATCCGGGCGGTCCGCCGCGGCGAGAGCGCCTTCGACAGCCACAGCGCGGCCATGGTGGTGCAGACCCTGCACGCGCCGGCCGCAGCCCCGGTCGCCAGCGACCTGACCGCCCGGGAGCGGGAGGTGCTCGCCCTGCTGGCCCGCGGACTGTCCAACGAGGCGATCGGCCGGGAGCTCTACATCTCGGCGACCACGGCGAAGTTCCACGTCGGCAACCTGATGCGCAAGCTGTCGGTGTCCCGCCGCGCCGAGGCGGTCTACGCCGGCAGCAAGCTCGGGCTCATCTGACCGGAGTGGAGTCCACTCAGCCCGACTGGGCGATCCGCTTGATCGCTGCCAGGGTCGCCGGTATGCCGTCGTGTCTGCCATCACCGGTGCCAGGCTGACTCGTGCCTTCCTCGGTCCTCCGTGGGGCGGAGCAGCCCGGCAGCGACCAGCCCGGCACGGACCTCGCGGACTTCGCCTTCGTCCGCGGCGGCCTGCGGCAGGCGCATGGTCGGGGTGGG
>JAOPWG010000515.1 GCA_025965775.1 Modestobacter sp.
GGCAGCGTCTCGCTGGCCGGCTCCTTGTTCGAGCACCCCGCCAGCACCACCACCCCGACGAGCGCGCCAGTCGCCACCCGCGCGAGCCGCATCCGTCGTCCTCCCCGTCGTCCCGGCCGTCCGTGGACGAGCAGACTACGCAGGTCAGCGCCCCGCCGCGTCCCCCAGACAGTGGAACCTGTGGACGGCTCAGCGCTGCGCGTACACCGTCAACTGCTCGCGCTTGCGGAACACGAACTCCGTCGTCGTCTCGCCGGTCTCGCCGTCGTACGCCACCTGCTGCGGACCGGACAGCAACCGCACCCGCAGCTCCGGCACCTGGAACTCCCGGTAGCTCCGGGCGTGCTCGCTGACCCCCAGCAACGTCGCCAGCACCGCCCGGGTCCGGCCGAACCGCAGGTCCGCGCGCAGGTACTGCACATCCAGCAGCCCGTCCTCCAGGCGTGGCCGCCACGCCGGCGACAGACCGCGCGGCATGTAGCAGCCGTTCCCGATGAACACGATCCACGCCTTCACCCGCTGGCCGTTGAGCTCCACGTCCACCGGCGTCCCGTGCCGCAGCACCTGCGCGGCCGCCACCGTCAGCGCGGCCCACTTGCCCATCCGCCCGGACAGCCGGTCCCGGCGCCGCACCATCTCCGGGTAGCTGCCGATGCTGGCGGTATTGAGGAACGGCGTCCCGTTCACCTCGGCGACGTCCACCCGCACCGCCGCCCCCGACGTCACCGCGGCCACCGCCTCCGGCGGCGTCGCCACCCCGACGTCGCGGGCGAAGTGGTTCAGCGTCCCGGCCGGGATGACCACGAGCGGCAGGTCGTACTCCAACGCCACCGCCGCGGCAGCGGCCACGCTGCCGTCCCCGCCGGCCACCCCGAGCGCCTTGACGCGTCCTGACCGGGCCGCCTCGCCGAGCAACTCGGCGACGCCCGCCTCCTCGCTCATCTCCAGCACCTCGGCCCGCGGCAGCAACTCGGCGATGTCCGCGGCCGGGTCGTAGTCCTCCCGTCCCGAGCGCGGGTTCACCGCGATCACCAACCCCTCGCCCTCGGGTAGCGCCGGCGCCACGAACGACGTCCGCACCCGGGCCGGCGTCGTCGGCCGCACCCGCCACCAGTGCTGCGTCGCCAGCGCCACCGCCCCGCCCACGGCCATCCCGGCCGCGACGTCCCCTGGGTAGTGCACGCCCACGTGCACACGCGAATAGCCGACGCCCAGCGCGATCGGCGCCACCAGCGCGCCGGCCACCGGGCTCTCCAGCGCCAGCCCGGTGGCGAACGCGGCCGCCGACGCCGAGTGCCCGCTCGGGAAGGACAACGTGTGCGGCGACCGGCGCAGCGTGCGCGAGTCCGACACCTCCGCCAGGTCCGGGCGCACCCGCCGGAACACCCGCTTGAGGACGACGTTGACCAGCGCACTCGACACGGCCAACGAGCCGATGCCCCGGACGGCCGCCCGGCGGAGCTGCCCGGGCTGCGTCCCGATCAGTGCGCCCAGGACCAGCCACAGCTTCCCGTGGTCGGCGAACGTCGACAGCCGGCGCAGCCACACGTCCGCCCGGGTGGTCGGCAACCGGCCGACACGGGCGAGCAGTCGGGCGTCCCAGCGCGAAGGTGAGGCCACGGCCGCAGACGCTAACCGAGCGGATCCGAACGCGAGAGCCCGCCGGATCCACTCCACCCGAAGGGGGTCAGACCCGCTGGCGGGCCCGGTAGGCGGCCACCGTCGAACGGCTGGCACAGGTGTTGGAGCAGTACCGGCGGCTGGCGTTCCGCGAGGTGTCGACGTACACGTGCCCGCAGCCCTCGGCCGAGCAGACGCCCAGCCGCTGCCAGCCGTGCTGCACGACGACCTGCGAGAGCCCCATGGCCACCGTCGTCGTCAGCTGCTCGAGTGCGCCCGCGTCCGGGCGGGCGTAGTGCAGGTGCAGCTCGCCGTCGTGGTCGGTCGCGTACGGCTTGGGAGAGGCCAGCGCGAGCAGTGCGTTCAGCCGGTCCCTCACCTCGGGCTCGGACTCGGCCAGCGCCACGGCCCGGATGAGCTCGGAGGTCTCGGCCACCCGCTCGACCTCCTGGGCGGACAGCTCCAGCGCCGTCCCGTGGGTGAACCACTCGTCGTGCGAGTCCAGGAACGCCCGCACCCACGCCGGGTCGTCGCGGTCGCCGTTGGCCAGGTCGATGGCCAACTCGACAGCATTCGACCCGTAGGTGTCGTAGTCCATTTGACTCCCTACCGCCTCATCCGTAGTCTCCGGAATGCGTAGGTGGTCAACCGTGTTTGGCCACCTACGATTCCCCTCTCGCACGTCCTGAAGTGAGTTCCCCATGCGCTCGTACCTCACCGTGTGGCGGCTTCCCTCCGCCCCGGTGCTCCTGCTCGCCGGCTTCGCCGGCCGCCTGCCCTCGGCCATGGTGCCGCTGGCGCTGCTGCTCATGGTGCAGCAGCAGACCGGTTCCTACGCGGTGGCCGGCGCCGTCTCGGCCACCTTCGGCATCGCCACCGCGCTGATGGCCCCGATCCTCGGCCGGCTGGCCGATCGGCGCGGCCCGCGCAGCATCCTGCTCGTCCAGGCCGGCGTCTACCCCCTGCTGCTGGCCATCCTGGTCGCCGTCGTGCTCGCCGGCGCACCGGTCCCCGCCCTGCTGGCCGCAGCTGCCGCGGCCGGCATCAGCACCCCGCTGGTCGCCGGCACGGTCCGGGCGCTGTGGTCGCGGGTCGACCCGCGGGTGCGCCCCACCGCCTTCGCCCTGGACGCCACCGCGACCGAACTGGTCTTCGTGACCGGCCCGACCGCGGTCGCCGCCCTCACCCTCGTCACGGTCCCGGCCGTCGCCGTCGCCGTGGGTGCCGCGCTCGGCGTGGTGGGCGCGGTGGGCATCGCCACCAGCGGGCCCATGCGGGCCTGGCGCCCCGTCGTCCCCGAGCGCCGCAGCCTCTTCGCCACCGTCACCACGCCCGGCATGCCGCGGGTGCTGATCAGCGGGTCGGCGCTGATGCTCGGCTTCGGCGGCCTCGAGGTGGCTCTGCCCGCCTTCGCCGGTGAGGCCGGGAGGCCGGGCCTGTCCGGCGTCCTGCTCGCGGTCTGGTCGCTGGGCTCGGTCGCCGGCGGCCTCTGGTTCGGCGCGCGCGTGGTCAGCGCGTCGCTGCCCCGGCAGTACCGCTGGGGTCTGCTCGGGGTGACCATCGGCCTGGCCCCGCTGGCCGCGGTGCAGAGCCCGTGGGTGCTCGGCGTCCTGCTCTTCCTCGGTGGGACGGCGATCGCCCCGACGCTGACCGTGCAGAGCTCGCTGGTCGGCTCCATCGCCCCCGCCTCGGCCACCACCGAGGCCTTCACCTGGCTGTCGACCGTGGCCTTCGGCGCCTCGGCGGTCGGTGCGGCCCTCGGTGGCGCGCTGATCGAGACCCCGGCCGGCGTTGCCGGTGCGCTGGTCATGGCCGCCGTCGCCGCCGCCCTGGCGGTCGCGGTGACCCTGCTGCCCGGGCGTCGCCCGGTCGTGCCGGCTGCGGCCCTGCGCGACGTCGTCGCCGCCTGACGTGCCCGGCGGACGGCGGCGACTCCCGGCGGGCAACCCCCGTTGGGAGCCGTCGCCGGGCGCTGGTAACCTCTCTTCTCGGTGGTTCCGGGGCAACTCGGTCCCCGGGAGGCTTCGCCTAGTCCGGTCTATGGCGCCGCACTGCTAATGCGGTTTGGGTTAATCCCCATCCCGGGTTCA
>JAOPWG010000074.1 GCA_025965775.1 Modestobacter sp.
CACACCCGACTGCGCACTGGTCTCCTCCGCCGACGCCGACATCTGCGCCGAGGACGCCGACAACTCCTCCGACGACGCCGCCACCGCATCCGCCGACGCCGCCACATCGGACAGCACCGCACGCAGGTGCCGCTGAGCCTCACCGAGCGACAGCGCCAGCAGGCCGATCTCGTCCGCGGACCGCACCTCCGGCGCGACCGTCAGGTCACCGGTGGCCATCGCCGAGACCGCCCGGCCCACGCTGGCCACCGTGCCGGTGATCTGCCGGATGACCCAGACGGCCAGCGCACCGGTGGCGAGCAGGCTGAGCACCAGGAGGACCCAGAGCAGGCGGGTGGAGCTGGTGGCCACCGCGGCACTCTGGTCGTTCACTGCGGAGGCCTGCGCCGTCTGCGCGTCCAGCTCGCTCTGGAGCTGGTTCATCAGCGTGTCCGTGGTGGCCTGCAGCGGGCCACTGACGATCCCACCGACCGCTGCCGCCGCCTGCGCCGACGCCGTTGCCGCTGCTGCGGCGGCGGCCGAGGTCAGCGCGCTCCTCCCCGAGCCGCGCGTCGCCGTCGTGGCGGCAGCTGCGTCGCTCGCCGCATCCGCCGCCGGCACCAGCTGCTGCGTGGCCACCGCGTACCAGGCGTCCAGGTCGGTGGTCAGGGCGCTGAAGTCCGCCGGGCTCGTGGCCAGCGGCTCGTAGGCCCGCAGCTGGCTCTGCAGCGTGTTCTGCCGCCCGGCGAGTTCCTGCAGCAGGGACTGCCGGCTCGCCGCGTCCACCACGGTGTAGCTGATGTAGCGGGCCCGGTCCTCCTGGAACGAGCGCTGGATCCCGGCCAGCTGGGTCAGCGGCTGGACGCTGTCGGTGTAGAGCGCCTCCCGCTCGGCGCTGAGGTCCGTGATGCGAACGTGCGCCAGACCGGTCAGCCCGACCGAGACCAGGCCGAGCAGCCCGACGGTGACGCCGATCTTGGCGGCGACCGGCCGATCGGCGAGCCAGCCCAGCCCGCGGCCGGCGCGTGCCGGGGCGTCGGCGATGGCGCGGGGGGACTGGGCACGGACCACGTCGAGCTCCTCAGGTAGACGAGAACCGGAGGTTCTCGAGTGCCTCTATCGGTAGCCCGGGTGGGGAATGGAACCGTCGGGACCGAACCGGGACCACCTCGCCTTCCGGCGGCGGCAGACCTGCTGCCCGGAGCGCCTCGACGTCCGGTCAGTCGCGCGGATCCTGCGGCCGGCCCACGGGGACCGGCGGCTCGTCGGGCACCACCGCGACCTCGTTGGGAGCAGCGGACGGCGCCGGCTCGACGACCAGGGCGAAGTCCTCGCCGTGCCGGGTGATCCCGTCCACCACGGCCTGCTCGACGGCCTCGCTGGCGAACGCGCTGCGGAGCATCATCGGGTCCGACCGCAGGTCCTTGGCCAGTGCGACCGCCATGCCCACCATGACCAGGGCGAACGGCAGCGCCACGATGATCGTCAGGTTCTGCAGGCCGGTCAGCGCGTCGTCCCCACCGGCCAGCAGCATCACCGCGGCGACGGCACCCATCACCACGCCCCAGAAGATGACCGTCCGCCGGCTCGGCGCGAGCGTGCCCCGCTCGGACAGCGACCCCATCACGATCGAGGCCGCGTCCGCGCCGGAGACGAAGAAGATCGCCACCAGCACCATGACGAGCACCGTCATCACGGTGGCGAGGGGGTACTGCCCGAGCACGGCGAACAGCTGCCCCTCCGGCGTCGCCTGCCCGGCGACGTCCGCTCCGTCACGCTGGGCGGCGATGCCGGCCCCGCCGAAGATGGCGAACCAGGCCAGGCTCACCGCGCTGGGCACCAGCAGGACGCCGGTGACGAACTGCCGGATCGTGCGGCCACGGCTGATCCGGGCGATGAAGAGCCCGACGAACGGCGTCCAGCTGATCCACCAGGCCCAGTAGAAGACCGTCCAGCCCCGCAGCCAGGTGGCCATCGGGTCACCGCCGGAGGCCTCGGTCCGGCCGACCATCTCGCCCAGGTCGGACAGGTAGCCGCCGATCGCCTCGGGCACCAGGTTGAGGATGAAGACGGTCGGCCCGGCGACGAACACGAACAGCGCCAGGACGACGGCCAGCACCATGTTGGTGTTGGACAGCCACTGGATGCCCCGGGCGACGCCGGACACCGCCGAGGCGACGAAGGCCGCGGTCAGCACGGCGATGATCGCCACGAGCACGCCGTTGCCGACGTCGCCGGCCCAGCCGAGGATCTTCATGCCGCTGCCGATCTGCAGCGCGCCGAGGCCCAGGGAGGCCGCGGAGCCGAACAGTGTGGCGAAGATCGCCAGGACGTCGATCAGCTTGCCGGCCGGACCCTCGGTGCGGCCGCGGCCGAACAGCGGCTCGAACGTGGCGCTGATCAGCTGCCGCCGGCCGCGGCGGAACGAGCCGTAGGCGACGGCCAGGCCGACGACGGCGTAGATCGCCCACGGGTGCAGCGTCCAGTGGAACAGCGTGGTCGCCATCGCCGTCCGGACCGCCTCCGGCGTCTGGCCCTCGACCGTCCCCGGCGGCGGGGACACGTAGTGCGACAACGGCTCGCTGACGCCATAGAACATGAGCCCGATCCCCATGCCGGCGCTGAACATCATCGAGACCCAGGAGATCGTGCGGAACTCCGGGCGCTCGCCGTCCGCACCGAGCGGGATGCGGCCGTAGCGGCTGGCCGCCAGCCACAGCACGAAGACGACGAACCCCGAGGCCAGCAGCACGAACAGCCAGCCGAGGTTGCCCTCGATCCAGCCCAGCGTGCTGCCACTGGCAGACCCGAGGCCGGTCGGGGACAGGAAGCCCCAGGCGACGAAGGCCAGGGCGAGCACGCCGGACACGCCGAAGACGACGACGTCCAGGCTGCCGGCGCGGTCGGCCGCCGCCGCCGGTGGGGGCGTGATCGCCGGGTGCAGGGCGTGGGCCCGTCGGGTGGTCGGGGTGCCGGCGGACCCGCGGTGCGGGCCCCCGGCGGGAGGCGTGCTGCGCTTCTTCACGTCGTGTGGCGCCGACGAGGGGCGCCTTCTCCGTCCGGTTCGGGGGCAAGGTCAGGCCGGTGTTCCGCTGGGCGGGACACCGGCCGATCCTTCCCACCGTCCGCCGGAACCGCCCACCGCGCAACCCAGTGACCTCGCGTGTGACCTGCGACATCCCGGCCGCCGCGTCGCCCACCGGACCCGGCAGGTGCGGCGACCGGCGCTCGCGGGACACTGGAGCGTGATGGACGTCCTCGCACTGCCCCCCGTCGACCAGCTCGTCCCTTGGCTGCGCGGGCGCGGCCTCGGCGCCGTGCTGATCATCCTGGGCGCGGTCCTGCTCGCCCGCTTCGCCAGCTGGCTGGGCGACAAGATCACCACTCGGATCGACGCCCGGGCGACCGGCTCCGACGCGCTGGTCCGCTCCGAGGCCGCCAAGCACCGGCACTCCCTGACCCAGGTGCTCACCTGGGTGGCCGTCGTGCTGATCTACACCAGCGCGGTCTACCTGCTGCTGGGCTGGATCGGCATCCCGGTCACCGGCCTGATCGCCCCGGCGACCGTGCTCGGCGTGGGACTGGGCTTCGGCGCGCAGCGGATCGTCGGGGACGTGCTGGCCGGCTTCTTCCTGATCACCGAGCGGCAGTACGGGTTCGGCGACGTCGTCTCGATCCAGGTGGTCGGCGGCGGCGACCCGGCCACCGGGACCGTCGAGGACGTCACCCTGCGGATCACCCGGATGCGCTCGGCGAACGGGGAGGTCATCACCGTGCCCAACGGGCAGATCGTCAAGGTCGTGAACCTGTCCCGCGACTGGGCCCGCGCGGTGATCGACGTCCCGGTGCCGGCCGGCACCGACGTGAACCGGGTGAACGACGTCCTGCGCGCCGTCGGCCAGCAGGCGTTCGAGGACCCCAAGCTGCACCCGCTGCTGCTCGACCCACCCAGCGTCATGGGCGTGGAGAGCCTGGGCCTGGAG
>JAOPWG010000520.1 GCA_025965775.1 Modestobacter sp.
GCACCAGTTTCGGCATCTCCTCCAGGTGGCGGCGCGCGACCGCCACGGCTTCGGTCTCGTCGACTGGACGTGTTCCCCACGTCAGCGGCCAGAACTCGTTGTTCTGGACATCGAACAACGCGCTGTCCAACGGCCGCATGAGCGACTCTTCGAGCTGACTGGGGTCGCCGCTACGCCAATCCGGCCAGCCGCTTCCAACCGGCAGGTGGAGGCGGAGGAACTCACGATGCTCCGGCAGGAACCGGAATTCGAAACGGCGCTCGACCGCATCGAGCTCTTCCCGGCTGAGCCCGACGTCCAGATCAACGCCTGCCTTCCGGAGAAGTTCGCCGATCGGATCGCGGCTTGTCACAGCGGCCATTGTGCGTGGGTGATCGGAGCGCCTTGGAACCCCACACTGCACTGCCGCTCGGTGGCCACCCTCGACTGACGAGCCCGCATGTCACCCTCACGTGCGCTCGCCGGGGCTGACTGGCACGTCACCCCTCGCCTTGTGGTCAGCGCGGACGGGGTGCTGTCCGGCGGCGGATGTAGATCCGGCGGTTCATCGCCACGTCGACTGCGGTCAGGGCGACAGACAGCTCGTCCAGGTCGCGGTTGTAGACGCGGCCGCTGTCGAGCTGGGTGACCAGGTCACCGAGCAGGCGCAGCCAGTCGTGGCGGGTCGGTGGCATGGGTACTGGGGTCTCCACCCGTCGCTCCACGACCTGGACTGCCGAGAGACCGGACGAGGCCGCGCGCGCCTGCTCCCACGCCCGCTGCCGGCACGACGCCGAGCACCACTTGGGAAGCCGTCCCGTCGCCTTGAGGGAGATCGGCCCACCGCACCACCCGCACGTCGACGCGGCTCGCCGCCGGGGCTGCGCTACGGACTCGACCGCCCGTACCGGATCTGCACCCGGGTCACTGGACGGCGAGGCGTTCGGCCGCCGTACCTCCAGCCTCGCTGCTCCGCGCTGGGTCTCGGAACGCCCGGCTGCCTTCCGCCCTTTGCCCATGCTGGCAACTGTCCGGATCGATGTCCCAGCCGATGTCACCCCGATGCGTCACGACGGAACGAGAGGCCTGGGTGCAGGAGGTGTGTCGGTGATGATCTTGCGTGTCTGGCAGGGGGAATGCACTCACCAGACGACGCGACGTCTGGGGTGCGGCCGCCGGGGGACGTCTCGCCGGGCGGCACGTCAGTCAGGCGCTCGATACGACGGAGTGGTCGTGGCGCCAGCGCTCAGCGCACCCGTGCGGGATCGTCAAACCTGATGGGATCGGCCGTCGGCCGGCCGCAGCGTGGGGCCACAACAGCGGTAGTTCGGGTTGGTCCCCGAGTGTTCACCTCCGGTGCCCGACGGGGCGTAGCACGGCTTGACCCCCTGGGAGTCGGGTGCAATGACCGACGCCAGTCGACAATGGCAAACATGTCACCCCGAGCATTCCGCTGGGGGTTACACACGGGCTTTGGGTCTGCCGAATCGGTAGCATGCGTGCCGCTTCTTGGTGACGGGTTGTCGCAGGTTTCGAGGGCTTGGTTGCGAGAAGTTTGGAGTGGCGGTGGCGGTGCTATTTAGTGTGATTGATCGCTGTCGAGGGCGATAAGAGTCGTCCCCGTGGTACGCCGTCACCGGACAGGAATCCGCTACTGATCCCCTCAGGAAGGAGTACGGGAACGACGGGCGACGTCACGCTGGCCTCGGACGAACTGCGCAAAACCCTCGGCCAGCGACTACGTGCTTCGGTCAGCATCGACGCTCGGGTTGCTCGCTTGCTCGCTTGCTCGACGGCGGTGACGGGCAGGCGCCTGTGGATGTAGAGCTCGCGCCGGGTCGTGCCTTCCTCCTCGACCGAGACCAGCGATGCCGACGGCGACCGGTCCGGCCAGCCGGGAGTCGGCGATCGCGTCGATGACCAGCACCCCGCCCGGGACCAGCAGCCGGGCGCACTCGGCGAGCACCGCCACGTCGTCCTCGACGTGCTCGAGGACCTCCCCGCAGACGACGACGTCGGCACAGCCGTCGGCCAACGGGACCTCCAGCACCGAGCCGCGGACGGCGGACACCCCGGGCTCCCGCGCGGTGCGCAGCCCCGCGACGCCGATGTCCACGCCGACGTGCCGGTAGCCCAGCCGCTGCACGTGCGGGGCCATCAGCCCGCCGCCGCAGGCCAGGTCGACCAGGACGGCGTCCGGGCGGGGGGCCGGCGGCACGTGCTCGGCGCGGGAGGCGGCCAGCCAGTGCAGCATCGCGAAGCCGCCGGTGGGCTCCCACCAGGAGCCGGCGAGCTCGTCGTACTGGGCTGGGTCGTTCCGGACCAGCGGCACGGTCGAGGACGCTACTGCTTCTTCAGCGGGTCGTGACCCCAGTTCATTAGCGAGTACCGCCACGTGGAGTCCTCGATCGCCTCCGACATGGGCTCCTGTGCGAGGTGCCACTTCACGTAGCCGGTCACCTTGCTCATGTGCGCGAGGTCGTTCTCGGTGAGCAGAAGGACCCCTCCGCCCCCCACTGCTCGCACGCTCGCAGCGGGCCCCTGCGCAGGGGCCGACCCCGACCCGCCGGACTTCTGCCCGACCGCCTTCGACTCGTCGGTCTCCAGCCAGTCCCCGAGCTCCTTCGGCGTCATGTTCACGGCGTCCGAGAAGTCGTCCCGGGTCTGCTTCGCATCGTCGGCCACGGGGTCCGGGTACCGCCGCGCCGTCGGCCCGAAACCGCCGCCCCACGCGCCCCGGCCGACACGACCCGGCGTCACGACCCGGCCCCGGACCGCCGATGGGTCCGGGAGGGACCGCGCAGCCGCGCGGTGGAGCCCGACTGGAGGCCCGTGGTGCGTGCGTGGAACCGAGCGATCGTCAGTGCCGGAGCGGTGCTGGTGAGCCTGTCCGCCGGCGCCCTGGTGGCACCGGCCGGTGCAGCACCCGCCGCCGCCCCGCGGGACGTCGTGGCCTGGGGCGCGACGTACAACGGGCAGGGCGCCGTCCCGGCCGGGCTGGGACGCCTGGTCGCCGTCGATGCCGGGTACACGCACACACTCGGCCTGCGGGCCGACGGCACCGTGGTCGCCTGGGGCTCCAACGGCGGCGGCGAGTCGGACGTCCCGGCGGGCC
>JAOPWG010000010.1 GCA_025965775.1 Modestobacter sp.
TGGGCGCCGCGGTCGACGCCGAGCTCGACGACCACGGCGGCCGGGGGCTGACCGCCGCCCGGCTGGCTCGCGACCTGGTCGCGGCGCTGCCCGCCGGGGCGCTGCTGGTGCTGGGCTCCTCCACCCCGGTGCGCGACGTGGACCGGCTGGCTGTGCCGCGCCCGGGCCTGACCGTGCTGGCCAACCGGGGCGTCGCCGGCATCGACGGCACGATCTCCACCGCGATCGGCGCCGCGCTGGCGCACCAGGGCGGTGGGGGCGGCCCGGCGTTCGCGCTGATGGGCGACCTGACCTTCCTGCACGACCTGACCGGCCTGCTCACCGGGGAGGGCGAGCCGCTGCCCGACCTGACCGTCGTCGTCCCGGACAACGACGGTGGCGGCATCTTCGCCCAGCTGGAGCCTGGTCAGCCGCGGTACGAGGCCGGCTACCGGCGGGTCTTCGGCACGCCGCACGGGCGCGACCTGGTGGCGGTCGCCCGGGCGCTGGGGTGGGCGGCGACCGCGGTCAGCGACCCGGCGCAGCTGATGGCGGCGCTGGGGGCCGGGGGTCCGCGGGTGGTGGTCGTCCGCACCGACCAGCGGGCCGAGGCGGAGCTGGCGTCCCGGCTGCGCGCGGTGGCCGCGACCGCGCTGCGCTGACCACGGGCCGGGTGGTCAGTCCCCGGTGGCCTCCGCGGCCACGCCCGCACCACCCGCTCTGGAGGCCGGGACCCCGGCCGGAGGCTGCGCGATGAGCATCAACTCGGCGTCGGCGGCGTCCAGCGGCTCGGCGAACAGGAAGCCCTGCGCCAGGGCGCACCGCTCGGTCCGGAGCAGATCCCGCTGGACGTCCAGCTCGACTCCCTCGGCCACCACCTCCAGCTGCAACCGACGGCCGATCTCCAGCAGCCCGTGCAGGATCGCGGCGTCCCCACCCGGTGTGGTGAGCGTGCCGACGAACGAGCGGTCGATCTTGAGGATGTCGACGGCGAACTGCTGCAGGTAGCTCAGGGAGCTGTAGCCCGTGCCGAAGTCGTCGAGGGCGAGCCGGACGCCGAGCCGGCGCAGCTCGGCGAGTTGGTCGGCGACGGCGGCGGGGTCGGTGACCAGAGCGGTCTCGGTCACCTCGAGCACCAGCGACGACGGGGCGATCCCGCTGGTGGTGAGGGCCTGCTCGACGTGGCCGATCAGGGTGTCGCTGGTCAGCTGGCGGGCCGAGACGTTGACCGCCATCGACAGTGGCGGCCGGCGCGGGTGCGCCTGCTGCCACCGGGCCGCCGTCCGGGTGGCCTCGTCGAGCACCCAGTGCCCGATGGGCACGATCAGCCCCGACTCCTCGGCGATCGGGATGAACCGGTCCGGTCCGACCACGCCCAGCTCGGGATGGTCCCAGCGGAGCAGCGCCTCGAAGCCGACGACCTGCTCGGTCTGCAGGTCGACCACCGGCTGGTAGACCAGCCGCAGCTGCCCGGCGGCGAGTGCGCCGCCGAGTTCGCGTTCCAGCTCTATCCGCTCGAGCGCGGTCCTCCGCATGTCCGGAGCGAAGACGACCCACTGCGCCCGGCCGCTGGACTTGGCCCGGTACATCGCGATGTCGGCATCGCGCAGCAGCGACAGCGGAGTGGCCTCGGTGTCCGCTGCCACGATGCCGACGCTGGCCGAGATCCGGACCCGCTGTCCGGCCACGTCGATCGGCTCGCCGAGCACGTACAGCACACGTTCGGCCAGGGCGCTGGCCTCGGCCAGCCCGCCGCTGCTCTCGTCGACCAGGACGGCGAACTCGTCGCCGCCCAGCCGGGCGACGGTGTCCGCCGAACGGACGACGCCCTCCAGCCTGGTCGCGACGGCGCGCAGCAGGGTGTCACCGGCCAGGTGGCCCAGGCTGTCGTTGACGTCCTTGAACCCGTCGAGGTCCAGGCACAGCACGGTGGGGGCGCCGCCGGTCCGGCCGGCCCGGCGCAGCGACTGTTCGGCCCGGTCGAGGAAGAGCGCGCGGTTGGCCAGACCGGTGAGCCCGTCATGGAAGGCCTGGTGGGCGAGTTCCTGCTCGACGAGCTTGCGCGAGGTGATGTCGTGCAGGCTGACGACGATGCCCCGGACGTCGGGGTCTGCCAGGAGGCTCACCGCCCGGCCCCCGAGCCAGACGGGCTCCCCGCTGGGCCGCCGGCCGGGCAGCTCCAGTTCGAAGACGGTGCCCGGGTGACGGAGGGCTCGCTCGAGGGCGGCGCGGACGGTGCCCTGCTGGACGCCGATGCCGCCCAGCAGGTCGGGCAGGTCGCGGGTCGGCAGCTCACCCAGCCCGAGCACCCTGGCCAGGGTGCGGGAGTCCGCGGTCAGCGTGCCGGAGGCATCGACCACCGCGACGGCGTCCGAGGAGTTGACCGCGAGTGCCTCGGCGCGGCGGGCCTGGGTGCGCACCTCCGCCCGGGCCAGTTCGCTGTCCTTGAGCAGTCGCAGCGTCCGGACGATGATCAGCATGACCAGGGCCAGGGTCGCGAGCAGACCGGGCAGCGGGTTGATGTCGGTGCCCTTCAGCCAGCCCATGAGGTCGAAGCCGGTGGGCACCAGCAGCGGCAGGAAGGCGATCGACAGACGCCACGGTCCGATCACGGTCGCGGTGGGGCGGTCCCGCGGTGCGGGCGGGCGCTGCCAGGTGACCGCGGCCAGGATCGCGGCGCCGACGAGCCATCCGGCGTTGAGCCAGCCGTCGATCTGCTCCGGGGCGGCCAGGAGGAGCCACGCGAGATCCCCGGCCAGCCAGCCCGAAGCGCCGGTCACCAGCAGGAGCGCAGTGGTGCTGAGCCGGTGCTGCAGGAACACCCATCGGGCGACCAGCCCGATCAGCACCGCGTCGAGCACGGGGTAGGCGGCCCACACCAGCTTGGTGGGCAGGTCGATGCTGTCGTCGGTCAGGGTGCTCCCCACGGAGCTCTGCCAGACCACGAGCAACGCGATGACGAGTGCGGTGGCGCCGTCGAGGGCGGCGTGCAGCCGGGCGCGCCGGGTCAACCGGCCCTGCTCGGCCAGCACCAGGAGTGCTCCGGCCAGGGCGACGTAGGCGGCGAGGTAGCACGCGTCGGCCGCCGAGATGGCCGGTGCGACGTCGCTGGACCAGTCCTCGAGCTGCCACAGGACGTCACCGACGGCGGTCAGTGTGAGCCCGCAGGCGACGTTCCAGGCCACTCCCCACGGCCGGCCGCCGCGCCGTCGGACACCGGCCCAGCCCGCGGCGGCCGCACCGACGCTGACCAGCAGATACGCCCAGTCCGCGAGCAGTGGCTCGGTCGAGAGGAGGACCGTCCCCAGGAGCAGTGCGAGCGCGCCGGCCACCAGCCAGTGCACCACGTGCAGTCGGCGACGGCGAGCACCCGCCACACTGCCCGGCCCGCCCGGTCGCTGGTTCTCTGCCACGGGGAGAACTTCGGCACCGGCACGTCCCACCTTGACCACGGCCCGGCCCGGCGCCCCTTCAGGGTGAGCCGGCCGGCGGTCAGTCCTCGAGCGCGGTCTGGAAGGCGGCGAGCTTGGCCTGCGTCTCGGCCAGCTCGGCGATCGGGTCCGAGCCGGACACGATGCCGCAGCCGGCGAACAGTCGGGCCTGCCGTCCGCCCTCGGCGCCGGTCAGCTGGGCGCAGCGCAGGGCGAGGCCGAACTCGCCGTCCCCGCGGGCGTCGAGCCAGCCCACCGGACCGGCGTAGCGACCGCGGTCCATGCTCTCGAGCTCGGCGATGACCCGGGCGGCCTGCGGAGTGGGACTGCCGCAGACGGCGGCCGTGGGGTGCACGGCGCCGACCAGTCCCAGCAGGCCGGTCCCGTCGTCGTCCCGCTGCTGCCCGTGGACGTCGCTGGCCAGATGACGGACGTTGGGCAGGGTGAGCACGGTGGGCTCGGCCGGGACGTCGAGGCTCTCGCAGAACGGGCGCAGCGCCGAGGCGAGGGAGTCGACGGCGTAGGCGTGCTCGACGTGGTCCTTGGCCGAGTGCTGCAGGCCCTCCGCGAGCCGGTCGTCCTCCGCTCCTGCGCCCCGCGGCGCGGTGCCGGCGAGCACCCGGGAGGAGAGCTCGCGGCCGGTGCGGCGCAGCAGCAGTTCGGGGGTGGCGCCGAGCAGACCGTCGACGGCGAAGGTCCAGCACTGGGGGAAGCGCTCGGCCAGCCGCAGCAGCAGCCGCCGGGGGTCCAGCGGACGGTCGGCGGTGACCAGCAGGTCGCGGGCGAGGACGACCTTGTCCAGGTCGCCGGCGTCGATGCGCCTGACGGCCGCCGCGACGGCACCGCACCACGTCACGGGGTCCAGTGCGCCGTCGGCGTAGGCGAGCCGGCCGATCGAGGTGGCGGCGTCGCGTGGGGAGGTCTCGACGACCGGTGGGCCGCCGTCCCCGGTCACGGTGACCCAGGTCTGTCCGGCCCGTCGTCCGACGACCACCTCGGGGACGACGAAGACCGACGTGCCCGCGGTCGGGTCGAAGGCGATGGAGGCGAAGACGATCGGCCCCGAGCCGGGGATCCGCAGCGGGTCCTCGACCCGGGTGCGTGCACAGCGGTCGGCCCACCAGGCGCTGGCCTCGGCCAACGCGTCCGGGCCGGACACCTCCAGCCGGTCGGCCTCGCCCCAGCCGACCAGGCCCTCGCCGCGGCGCACCCAGGCCAGGGCGCCGTCGGCGGGCAGCAGCGTCAGCAGCGGTGTGCGCCGGGTGCCCAGCGGCGTGGTGGTGACCTGCGCCGTTCCCGTCGCGGACGAGAGGGCAGCCGTGGTCACCGCTCCAGGGTAAGAGGCGCGAAGGTAGCGTCGGGAACGTGGCAACCGGAGCAGAGCAGGCGACAGGGCGGCCGACAGGGCAGCCGGTGGGCCTGCGGGCGGGGCTGGACAAGCGGCCGGCCGAGGTGGCGGCGATGTTCGACCGGGTCGCCGGGCGCTACGACCTGACCAACACGGTGCTCTCCGTGGGCCTGGACGCCGGCTGGCGCCGCGCCACCCGCGAGGCGCTGCGCGCCCGGCCGGGACAGACCGTGCTCGACGTGGCCGCCGGCACCGCGGTATCGACCGTCGAGCTGGCCGCCGACGGTGTCCGGGCGATCGCCTGCGATTTCTCCCAGGGGATGCTGCGCGCCGGTGCGGCGCGGCCGGTGCCCAAGGTGGCCGGGGACGCGATGGCGCTCCCGCTGGCCGACGCGAGCGTGGACGGCGTGGTCATCTCCTTCGGACTGCGCAACGTGGCCGACCCGCGGGCCGCGCTGCGCGAGTTCGCCCGGGTGACCCGGCCGGGTGGGCGGCTGGTGGTCTGCGAGTTCTCCAGCCCCACCTGGTCGCCGTTCCGCACCGTCTACACCGAGTACCTGATGAAGGCGCTGCCGCGGATCGCCCGGGCGGTGAGCAGCAACCCGGAGGCCTACGTCTACCTGGCCGAGTCGATCCGGGC
>JAOPWG010000024.1 GCA_025965775.1 Modestobacter sp.
TCCTGGAGGGCAAGGGCGCCACCGTCGGGCTGGTCACCACCAAGGGCTTCCGGCAGGTGCTGCAGATCGCCCGCTCCTTCGTGCCCGGCGGCCTGGCCGGCTGGATCATCTGGCCCAAGCCGGAGCCGCTGGCCGATCTGGAGAACACCGTCGAGGTCGACGAGCGGCTGGCCAGCGACGGGTCGGTGGTGCGGGCCCTGGACGAGGACGACGTCCGGGCGCAGCTGGCGAAGCTGGCCGGCCGGGACATCCAGGCCCTCGCCGTCTGCCTGATCAACTCCTTCGCCGACCCGGCGCACGAGCGGCGGATCGCCGAGATCGCGGCCGAGGTGCTGCCCGGCGTCCCCGTGTCACTCTCCTCCGAGGTCCTCCCCGAGCTGCGGGAGTACGAGCGCACGCTGACCACCGTGGCCAACGGCTACGTCCAGCCGCAGGTCAAGCGCTACGTCCACTCGCTGTCCGACCAGCTCCGCCAGGGCGGGGTCGCCGGGGAGCTGGCGATCCTGCGCAGCGACGGCGGGCTGGCCTCGGCCGAGGCCGCGATCGCCGCACCGGTCACCCTGCTGCTGTCCGGCCCGGCCGGTGGGGTCACCGGTGCGGTGTGGACCGCCGAGCAGTGCGGCCACCGCGACCTGATCACCTTCGACATGGGCGGCACGTCCACCGACGTGGGCCTGGTGCAGGACCTCACTCCCCGGATCGGCCGGGAGACGAAGGTGGGTGACCTCGCCGTCCGGGCCTCCAGCGTCGACGTCCGCACCGTCGGCGCCGGCGGCGGCTCGATCGCCCACGTCCCGGAGCTGACCAAGGCGCTGCGGGTCGGCCCGCAGTCCGCCGGCGCGGACCCCGGCCCGGCCGCCTACGGCATGGGTGGCACCGCGCCCACGGTGACCGACGCCAACGTCGTCCTCGGCTACCTGCCGACCAGCCTGGCCGGCGGCGAGATCACCCTGGACGTCGAGGCCGCCCGGGCCGCGGTGGCCACGGTCGCCGAGGCGATGGGCCTGGAGTCACCGGAGGCCGCGGCCGCCGGGATCATCGACATCGTCAACGAGAACATGCTCGGCGGCCTGCGGCTGGTCTCGGTGCAGCAGGGGTTCGACCCGCGCGACTTCGCGCTGGTGGCCTTCGGCGGTGCCGGCCCGCTGCACGCCAACGCGCTGGGCAAGCTGACCGGTGCGTGGCCGGTGATCGTACCGCCGTCCCCGGGCGTGCTGTGCGCGCTGGGCGATGCCACCACCAGCCGCCGGGACGAGTCCGCCCGCACCGTGCTGCGCCGCTTCTCCGACCTCAGCGGGGGAGACCTCGCCGCCGTGCTCCGCGAGCTGGCCGACGATGCCGGGCAGCGGCTGGCCGACCAGGGCCTGCCGCGCGCCGAGCAGACCGTCGGCTATCAGGTCGACGTCCGCTACCACGGCCAGGGCTTCGAGATCCCGGTCGACGTCGACCCTGCCTGGCTCGACGATCCGGATGCGGCGCTGAAGACCCTGGGTGAGCGCTTCGACGCCGAGCACGACCGCCTGTTCTCCTTCCTGCTCTCGGTCGACCACGAACTGGTCAACGCCCGGGCCACCGTCACCGGCCCCAAGCCCGACGTCGCACCGGTCTCGCTGCCCGAGGGCGACGGCGACCCGGCCGGCGCGAAGGTCGCCGACCACTCGATCCACGTCGGCGGCGAACAGGTGCCGGCCGGTGTGTACGACCGCGCGAAGCTGCGCGCCGGGGACGTGGTGACCGGCCCGGCGATCGTCACCGAGATGGACTCCACCACCCTCGTCCTGCCCGGCCACGCGGCCACCGTGCACGCCTCGGGCAGCCTGCTGATCAACCCGTTGGAGGGCTGAGACATGGCACGGATCATCGAGACCGCGACCGGCGCCGTCGAGAAGACCGACGTCGACCCGGTGACGCTGGACCTGATCGAGAACGGGCTGCGCAACGCCCGTTACGAGATGGACGAGGTGCTGTTCCGCACCGCGCTGTCCCCGGGCATCCGCGAGCAGCACGACGAGTTCCCGTTGATCGCGGACCCGGACGGGAAGATGGTCGTCGGGCAGTTCGGGTTGTCCATCCCCGACTTCCTGGACGGCTTCGACGGCACCATCGAGGAGGGCGACGTCCTCCTCACGTCCGACCCGTACGCCTGCGGTGCCGCGATCAGCCACGCCAATGACTGGCTGGTGGTCGTCCCGGTGTTCCACGACGGCCGGGTCGTCGGCTGGGCGGCGATGTTCGGCCACATGTCCGACGTCGGCGGCAAGACGCCGTCCTCGATGCCCACCGACGCGCTGACCATCTACGAGGAGGGCGTGGTCATCCCGCCCTTCAAGCTGTACTCGAAGGGCCAGGTCAACGAGGACGCGCTGCGGATCATCCTCAACCAGGTGCGGATGCCCGACTGGAACCGCGCCGACCTCAACGGCCTGGTCGCCGCCTGCCGCACGGCCTCGCGCCGCGTGGTCGAGATGTGCGAGCGGTTCGGGACGGCGACCTACCTGTCGGGGCTGGACGCCCTGCTGCAGCGCAACTACGACGCCATGAAGGTGCTGCTCTCCATGGTGTTCGAGGAGGGCCGCACCCTGTCGTTCACCGACTACATCTGCGACGACGGCGTCGGCAACGGTCCCTACGAGCTGAAGCTGTCACTGACCCGCACCGGGGACAAGGTGCACCTGGACTTCACCGGGTCCTCGCCGCAGGCGGCCGGGCCGATCAACTACTACATCAACGAGAACCTGACCCGGATGTTCTTCGGGATCTACATGATCACCGTGGCTGA
This sequence comes from Modestobacter sp., assembly GCA_025965775.1. Lineage (GTDB taxonomy): Bacteria > Actinomycetota > Actinomycetes > Mycobacteriales > Geodermatophilaceae > Modestobacter. Next base: position 2,780 of record JAOPWG010000024.1, read on the forward strand.
TCCGCAGATCCTCTGGAACGACGGCTTCTACCCGCTGGTCGACGTCACCATCCCCGACGGCTCCTACTGGAAGCCGAAGCACCCGGCCTCGCTCAACGGCCGCAACCACGGCATCGGCCGGGTCTTCGACCTGTTCGGCGGGCTGCTCGGGCAGACCAACCCGGCGCTGCTCAACGCCGCCGGGTTCTCCTCCTCCCCGCACTTCATGTACTCGGGCCACTACTCCGGCGGAGAGCGGAAGGGGGAGTGGTTCCAGCTGTACTCGATCGGCTTCGGCGGCATCCCCGGCCGGCCACTGGGCGACGGCCCGGACGGCCACTCGCTCTGGCCGAGCTTCGTCAACATCCCCTGCGAGTACCTCGAGTCCTACTACCCGCTGCGGATCGAGACCTGGGAGACCGTCGCCGACACCGGCGGCCCGGGGCTGCACCGCGGGGGCAACGGCGTCGACGTCGCCTACGTCTTCGCCGAGCCGGGCACGATCGCCATCCACGACGACCGGTGGCTGACCTATCCCTGGGGGGTCAACGGCGGTCACCCGGGGGCCCGGGGGACCAAGTGGGTGGAGCGGGCCGACGGCACCCGGCAGGTGCTGCCCAGCAAGTGCCACGACGTCCCGGTGCACCCCGGCGATGTGCTGCACTTCGTCACCTGGGGCGGCGGCGGGTGGGGTGACCCGCTGGAGCGGGACCCGGCGCTGGTCGCCCTCGAGGTCGACCGCGGGCTGGTCACGGCCGAGGGCGCCCGGCGCTACGGCGTCGTGGTCGGCTCGGACGGCGACCGGCCCACCGTGGACGACGAGGCAACCCGGGCGCTGCGGGAGCAGATGCGCGCCGACCGGCCGGCCGAGCTGCCGGTCTTCGACATGGGGCCGCCGATCGAGGAACTGCTCGCCCGGTGCGAGGAGGAGACCGGCCTGCCCGCGCCGAAGCGCCCGGTCTGGGCGGCGTGAGCGGACCGCACGGGGAGGCGTTCTCCGGACGGGTCGGCTGGGGCTCCCGGCCGGCGGTGCTGGTGGTCGACCTCGTGCGGGCCTACACGGAGCCGGGCGGGCCGTTCGCGCTGCCCGACGCCGGATCGGCGGTCCACGCGACCGCCGACCTGGTCGAGGCGGCCCGGACGGCCGGGCACCCGGTGGTGTGGACCGTCGTCCGGTACGCCGCCGGGCTGGCCGACGGCGGGCTGTTCGTCCGCAAGGTGCCGGCGCTGGCGGCCTTCGCCG
>JAOPWG010000025.1 GCA_025965775.1 Modestobacter sp.
CATAGACGTCGGCCAGGAACGCCTCCAGCGCGTGCACCCGCTGGGCGACGCCGCGCTCGATCAGCGACCACTCGTCCGGGCCGATGACCCGGGGCACGATGTCCAGCGGGAAGGGCTGCTCCTCCCCTGCGTGCGCGAAGGTGACACCGGCGTCCCGGTAGGTCTGGGAGAGCACGTCCGCCCGGGCCGCGAGCTCCTCGCCCGACATGGGCTGCAGGGAGCTGAAGAGACCCGTGTACGGCGACCGCGGCTGCGCGGGCGCCGCGAACATCTCGTCCCACTGCTGCCCGAGCGGGTAGCCGTCGAAGAGGTCCGCCATGCGACGAACCTAGACAGAAGGTGTGTCCCGCGCGTTTCGACGCCCGGAGGCCGCGACCTGCCCGTGACCTGGGAGGCCCCCGCGCCCGCCCGCGAACGCCGCGCGGTCCCGGCTCCCGTCCCGGCTCGGTTCCGGCTCCGGTCCGGGTCCGGTTCCGACGGAGACACGGCGCGTAGGGCTTGCCCTCCGGTGTCGCAGCCCGCACGGTCACGGGGTGGACGAGGACCGGCAGTGGGCGTACGTGGCGGACGAGCGGCGTGCGGTGCTGGACCTGCTGCAGGATCTGCGTGCCGCGGAGTGGGACGCCGCCTCGCTCTGTGCCGGCTGGCGGGTCCGCGACGTGGTCGGGCACCTGACCATGGCCACCGACACCCCGGTCAGCGCGGCGGTCGTGGGGCTGGTGCGGGCGGGTTTCGACGTCGACCGCTTCCTGCGGCGCTCGGCGGTGCAGCGCGGGTCGCTGCCGCTGACCACGCTGCTCGCCGGCTGGCGGCGGGCGGTCGACAGCCGGCGCACACCCCCCGGTGGAACCGCCGGGCAGATGCTCGTCGAGGTGGTCAGCCACCACCAGGACATCCGCCGACCGCTGGGCCGTCCGCGTGCCACGCCGCCGGAACGGTTGCTCGGCGCCCTGGAGACCGCCGTCCGGCTCGGTGGCCCGTTCGGCAGCCGGCAGCGGGCCGGCGGCCTGCACCTGGTGGCCACCGACCTGGACTGGACGCACGGCGAGCCGGGCTCCCCTGAGGTCCGCGGACCCGGCGACGCGCTGCTGCTCGGACTGCTCGGGCGGGGCAGCGCGCTGTCGGACCTGACCGGCCCGGGCCTCGAACGCTGGTCCTGAGCGGGAAGACATCCGCGGGACGACGACTTACAGTGGCCAGTAGTTGAGCACTCAACAGAGATGAGGCGCCATGCCTGCCGTGACCGTCGAGGACACCACCACCCTGGCCCGGGTACCGTCGCCCGCCCCGCGCACGGTCCGCCGACGGGTCCGGTCGGTGACCACCGCGCCGTCGGGGTTCGAGGGCGAGGGATTCCCCGTCCGGCGGGCCTTCGCCGGGGTGGACCTGCGCGACCTGGACCCCTTCATCCACATGGACCAGATGGGTGAGGTCGAGTACGCCCCGGGTGAGCCCAAGGGCACCTCCTGGCACCCGCACCGCGGCTTCGAGACCGTCACCTACATCATCGACGGCACGTTCGAGCACGCCGACAGCAACGGGGGCGGCGGCACGATCAGCAACGGCGACACCCAGTGGATGACCGCCGGCGGCGGCGTCCTGCACATCGAGAAGCCCCCGGAGTCCCTCGTCGTCAGCGGTGGGCTGTTCCACGGCCTGCAGCTGTGGGTCAACCTGCCGAGGGCGCAGAAGTGGGTGGACCCCCGCTACCAGGACCTGCGCGCCGACCGGTCACTGCTGCTGACCAGCCCGGACGGCGGGGCGTTCCTGCGGGTCATCGCCGGGGACGTCGGCGGCCACCGGGGGCCCGGGACGACCTACACCCCGATGGCGATGGTGCACGCGACCATCGCCCCCGGCGCCACCCTCGACCTGCCGTGGGACCCGGACTTCAACGCGCTGGTCTACGTGCTCTCCGGCAACGGGTCGGTCGGCATCGACGGGCACCCGGTGACCACGGGTCAGCTGGCGGTCTTCGGTCCCGGCGACACCGTCACCGTCCGCGGGGCCACCCACCAGGACTCCCGGACGCCGTCGTTGGACGTCGTCGTCCTCGGTGGCCGGCCGATCCGCGAGCCGATCGCCATGTACGGGCCGTTCGTGATGAACACCCGGCAGGAGGTCATGGACGCGTTCACCGACCACAACGCCGGCCGGCTGGGCCGCATCCCCGCCCAGCACGTGCCGCACGCCGGGGTGCGCGGCGAGACGCGGCGGGCGGGGGACGACACAGCCGTCCCGGCGGAGTAGGAAACGCGGCCATGAGCAACCTGGACCGCCGGCCGCCCGCCCACGAGGTGGGCGGGCTGGCCGCGACCGCGGCCCGGCCGGTGCTGGACCTGCTGCCGGGCAAGGAGGTGCTGCTCGGGGAGAGCACCAAGGTGCGCCGGCTGCTGCCCACACTGGGCCGGCGACTGGTCGGGGCATGGGCATTCGTCGACCACTACGGCCCCGACGACATCTGGGACGGCGCCGGCATGCAGGTGCCGCCGCACCCGCACACCGGGCTGCAGACGGTGTCCTGGCTGCTGGACGGCGAGGTGCACCACCGCGACTCGATCGGCAGTGACGTGCTGATCCGCCCCGGTGAGCTGGCGTTGATGACCGCCGGCTCGGCCATAGCGCACGCCGAGCAGTCGCCCGCCGTCCACCCGCGGTACCTGCACGGGGCCCAGCTGTGGGTGGCCCTCCCCGACGGCGCGCGGGACGTCGTCCCGGCGTTCGAGCACCACCGGGAACTGCCGGGCTTCACCTCCGACGGGCTCACCGCCACAGTGGTCGTGGGGTCGATGGGCGGGGCCACCTCACCCGGGACCGCGTATACGCCGCTGGTCGGTGTGGACCTGGACCTGGCGGCCGGCGCCGACGTCGAGCTGCCGTTGGAGCCGGACTTCGAGTACGCGGTGCTGACCGCAGCCGGGTCCGCCGACGTCGAGGGCCGGCCGGTCACCCCCGGCGCGACGCTCTACCTGGGCACCGGACGGCGGACGCTGCGCCTGCGGTCGGCCGACGGCGGCCGGCTGCTGCTGCTCGGCGGCGAGCCGTTCGACGAGCGGATCGTCATGTGGTGGAACTTCGTCGGCCGGTCCGGTGCGGAGATCGCCGACTTCGCCACCGCCTGGGCCGAGCACGAGCGCTTCGGCGAGGTCGCCGGCTTCGACGACCACGAGCGCCTGGAGGTCCCGCCGCTGCCGCCGCTGCCGCTCAAGCCCCGCGGCCGCGAGCGCTGAACCCTCGCCGGGCGTGCTTTCGGTACCGAAAGCCCGGCTGGGGTCAGTCGGCGGCGCGGAGCTCTTCCCAGTGCTGGCGCCGGCGGGCCTGCTGGTCGGGGTCCGGCACGGGCAGCGACGCCAGCAGCCGCTGGGTATAGGGGTGCTGCGGCGCGCCGAGCACCTCGGCCCCCGTCCCCTCCTCGACCAGCTTCCCGCGGTAGAGCACCGCGATCCGGTCGGCGAGCAGGTCGACCACGGCCAGGTCGTGGCTGATGAACAGGGCGGCGAAGCCCAGCTCGCGTTGCAGCTCGTCGAACAGCTCCAGCACCCGGGCCTGCACCGAGACGTCCAGCGCGGAGGTCGGTTCGTCGGCGATCAGCAGCTCCGGGTCCAGGGCCAGCGCCCGGGCGAGGCTGGCCCGCTGCCGCTGGCCGCCGGACAGCTCGTGCGGGAACCGGTCGCCGAACGCCCTGGGCAGCTGCACGGCCTCCAGCAGCTCGTCCACCCGGGGCCGCGCCGCCTGCGGGTTCCGCGCCCGGCCGTGCACGACCAGCGGCTCGGCCACGGCCTCGGCGATGGTCAACAACGGGTTGAAGCTGGACGCGGGGTCCTGGAAGACGAAGCCGATCCGCTCCCGCACCGGCCGGAACGCGCGCTCGCGCACCCCGTTCATCTCCGCGCCCAGCACCCGCAGCGAACCGTCGGTGACCCTGGTCAGCCCGGCGATGGCCCGGCCGATCGTGGTCTTGCCGCTGCCGCTCTCCCCCACCAGCCCGAGCACCTCACCGGGACGGATCGCGAAGCTCACGCCGTCCACGGCGGTGAAGTCCGGGCGGCGCAGCCGGCCGGGGTAGACGATCCGCAGGTCGCGGGCCTCCACCACCGGCGTCACGTCGGCCCAGCCGGGCTCGCGGCGGCCGGCCCGGGCCTGGGTGCGCGCCAGGCCCTCACCCAGCCGGGGAACGGAGCCCAGCAGCCGCTGCGTGTACGGGTCCTGCGGCGCGGCGAACAGCGTCCGCACGTCGGCCTGCTCCACGATCCGGCCCTGATACATGACCGCTACCCGGTCGGCCAGGTCGGCCACCACGCCCATGTTGTGGGTGATCAGCACGATCGCGGTGCCGAACTCGTCCCGGCAGCGGCGCAGCAGGTCCAGGATCTCGGCCTGCACCGTGACGTCCAGCGCGGTCGTCGGCTCGTCGGCGATGATCACGCCGGGGTCCAGCACCAGCGCCTGGGCGATGACGATGCGCTGCTTCTGCCCGCCGGAGAACTGGTGCGGGTAGTGGTCGACACGGATCTCCGGGTCGGGGATGCCCACCCGGCGCAGCACGTCGATCGCCTTGGCCCGCGCCTGCCTGCGGCTGTACTTCCCGTGCGCCCGCAGCCCCTCGGCGATCTGCCAGCCGACCGGGAAGACCGGGTTGAGCGCCGTGGAGGGCTCCTGGAAGACCATCGCCGCGTCCTGGCCGCGCACGTCGCGCAGCTCCGCGCCGGACAGGCTCACCACGTCGCGGGTGCGGCTGCCGTCCTTGGTGCTGAGGACGACGGCGCCCCGGGTGCGGGCGGTCTCCGGCAGCAACCGCAGGATGCTGCGGGCGGTGACGGTCTTCCCGCTGCCGCTCTCCCCCACGATGGCCAGCACCTCACCGGCCTGCACCGTGAGGCCGACGTCCTCGACGGCGACGACGGTCCCGGCGTCGGTGGCGAAGGAGACCTCGAGGCCGGTGATCTCGACGACGGCGCTCATTGCTCGACTCCCGACTCGTTCCGCTCCTCGGTCGCTGGCGCTCCCTGCGATGCTCGCTCGCCCGTCGTCCTCGCGGCGCTCATGCCACGTACCCCTCGGGGGTGACCACGGCTCCGCCGGGTTCGACGGACCCGGCCGGCGGCGGTTCGTCGGCCGCCCGGCGGCTGCGCAGCCGCGGGTCGGCCAGGTCGTTGAGGCTCTCCCCGACCAGGGTCAGGCCGAGCACGGTCAGCACGATCGCCACCCCGGGGAAGACCGACGTCCACCAGATGCCGCTGGTCACGTCGGACAGCGACTTGTTCAGGTCGAAGCCCCACTCCGCCGCGGCGGTGGGCTGGATGCCGAAGCCGAGGAAGCCCAGCCCGGCCAGGGTCAGGATGGCCTCGGAGGCGTTGAGCGTCAGGATCAGCGGCAGCGTCCGGGTGGCGTTGCGCAGCACGTGCCGGACCATGATCCGCCAGTGGCCGGCCCCGATCACCCGGGCGGACTCCACGAACGCCTCGGACTTGATCCGCACGGTCTCGGCGCGGACGACCCGGAAGTACTGCGGGATGAACACCACGGTGATCGAGATGGCCGCGGCCAGGATGCCCCCGACCAGACTGGACTGCCCGCCGCTGATCACGATGGCCACGACGATGGCCAGCAGCAGCGACGGGAAGGCGTAGACCGCGTCGCAGATGACGACCAGCACCCGGTCCAGCCAGCCGCCGAAGTAGCCGGACACCAGTCCGAGCAGCACGCCGGCGACGATCGACAGCAGCACGGCGACGACGATGACGAACAGCGCCGTCCGGGTGCCCCAGATCACCCGGGACAGGACGTCGTACCCACCCACGGTGGTGCCGAGCAGGTGATCGGCCGACGGGTGCTGCTGGGCGCCGAACGGGCCGCCGCCGTCGCGCAGCTGGCCGAACTCGTAGGGCGCCAGCAACGGCGCGAAGACCGCTGCCAGCACGAAGACGCCGGTGAGCACCAGGCCGGCGACGAGCATGCCGCGCTGCAGGCCGACGCTCTGCCGCAGCTGGCGGACCAGTGGCAGGGAGCGGCGGCGCCGGGCCGGC
>JAOPWG010000076.1 GCA_025965775.1 Modestobacter sp.
CCAGCCACGAGCTGACCGGACGACGGTAGAGCTCCAGCGGGGTGCCGACCTGGACCAGCTCACCGTTCCGCATCACGGCCACGCGGTCGGCGATCGACATCGCCTCCTCCTGGTCGTGGGTGACGAACACCGTGGTGGTGCCGATGCTGCGGTGCAGCTTGACCAGTTCGGTGCGCAGCTGGCGGCGCAGCTGGGCGTCCACGGCGGAGAAGGGCTCGTCCATCAGCAGCAGCCGGGGGCGGGTCACCAGTGCCTTGGCGATCGCGGCGCGCTGCCGCTCACCGCCGGAGACCTGCCCGGGGCGCCGGCGCAGGAGGTGCTTGATGTTCAGCCAGGTGGTGACCTCCTCGATGCGGCGGTCGATCTCCTGCCTGGGCACCTTGGCCAGGCGCGGAGCAAAGCTGATGCTGTCGCGCAGGGACAGGTGCGGGTAGAGCATCGAGGACTGGAAGACCACCCCCACACCGCGCTCTTCCGGAGCCAGGGCGGTGACATCCTCGTCGCCGAAGAGCACGCGCCCGGAGTTGACGGACTCCAGCCCTGCCAGCACGTTGAGCATGGTGGTCTTGCCGCTGCCGGAGGGCCCGAGCACGGCGAGCAGCTCGCCGGGGCGGATCTCCAGGGTGACCCGGTCGAGGGCCGCGTTGTCGGTGGAGCCGTAGCGCTTCAGCGCCTCCTGGACGTGGATGGCGACGGGCTCGGTGCCGGTGGTCAGGTCGGTCATCACTGGATCCCTACGAAGTTGACCTTGCGGATGTAGCGCTGGAACACGGCGGCCAGCACCAGTGGGGGCAGTAGTCCCAGGCAGGTGGCGGCGGCCACCTCGGTGGGGACGGACACCTGGAAGAACATGCTCGCCAGCGCCGGCGGGAACGTCTGCGCGGCGCTGCCGGTGTTGAAGATGAGGGCGAAGGTGAACTCGTTCCACGAGGTGAGGAAGGCGATCACCGCCATCGCCGTGATGGAGGGGAGGGACGCCGGCACCACGACCTTGGAGACGGCCTGGAACCGGCTGCAGCCGTCCACCCGGGCCATCCGCTCCAGCCCCACCGGCAGGCTGGCGAAGAAGCTCGTGCCGATCCAGACCAGCAGCGGGACGACGATCGTCAGGTGGGCGATGACCAGCCCCGTCCGGGTGCCGGACAGGCCGAGCTGGCTGAACAGCGCGTAGAACGGGATGGTCGTGGCGATCGGCGGGATGGCCCGGGTGGCCAGGATCGTCAGCAACCCGGTCTGCCGCCAGCGCACCTCGAGCCGGGCCAGCGCGTAGGCGGCCGGGATGCTGACCGCCAGGCTGATCACGGTCACCGCCAGGGCCACGACGGCACTGTTGATCAGGCCCTCGACGATCAGCTCGCTGTGGCCGCTGGCCGCGAGCACCTCACCGGAGGAGGTGGTGGCCTCCTGCCCGAGCAGTCGCGGGTAGTTGGTCAGGTCCAGGTTGCTCGGCCAGAAGGGCAGCGGCTGGCGGGCGAACTCGTTACCCGGGGTCACCGAGGTGATCGCCAGCCAGACCAGCGGGATCAGCGTCCACGCCGCCAGCAGTAGCGCGCCGGTGTACACGATGACCCTGCGGCCGAGCCTCATCGGTCCTCCTCTTTCGTCTTCCCGCCACCCACGCGCAGGGCAAACGTGTAGTAACCGACGGTCACGACGACCACGACGACGAGGAGGATCCACGACATCGCTGCGCCGGAGCCGAGGCGTTGGTTCTGGAAGGTCTCCTCGTAGATGAAGAACGGCAACGTTCTGGACGCGCCGCCGGGTCCGCCCGAGGTGAGGAAGTAGATGAGGTCGAAGGCGGTGGCGGCCTGGCCCCCGATGAGCACCAGGAAGATGGCCAGCGGCACCCGGATATAGGGGAGGGTCACGTTGCGGAACCGGCTGAACACGCCCATCCCGTCGACCTTGGCCAGCTTGTACAGGTCGTCGGGGACCATCTGCAGCGTCGCCAGCAGGAAGTACGCGCCCAGCGGGGCGAACTGCCAGGCGTGCACGGCCGCCAGTGCGGGGATCACCGAGCTGCTGGTGAGGAAGTCGGTGGCGCTGCCACCGGCGTGCTCGCTGACCGCGGCGGCGAAGCCGAACTGGGGGCTGTACACGTAGCGCCAGACCACGGCGGCGGCGTAGGTGGACAACGCCCAGGGCAGCACGATCACCGCCATCAGGAAGCGACGTCCGAAGAACTTCTCCCGCAGCAGCAGGGCCGCCCCCAACGCGACCAGCGTGCCGAGCACCGTCACGCACAGGACGTAGACCAGCGTCAGCAGCAGGGTCCGCCAGAACTCTCCGGAGCCCAGCGCCTGGGTGTAGTTCTCGATGCCCACGAACCGGGTGGTGCCGGTGATCGGGTTGGAACTGGTCACGCTGATGTAGAGCGAGTAGGCGACCGGGTAGACCACGATCGCCACGGTCAGCAGGACGACCGGCGCAATGAGCAGGAGCCCGAACCGGTTGGTGCTGATCCTGGAGCTGAACGGCGTCCGGGGCCTGGCTGCCGGGGCGGCAGCCAGGTCCCGGACCTCGGTCGTCACAGTCACTCGCCGTACTCCTGGATGAGCTTCTCGGCCTTCTCCCGGAGACTGCGGACGACGGTCTTCACGTCGGCGTCGCCGTTGACCGCCTGGGGCAGCTCGCGGGAGGCGTGCGACATCCACTCCAGCGCCCAGCTGGTGTGGTAGAGGTTCTTCGCGTACTGCGGGTTGGCCATGTAGTCCTTGAGGATCGGCCACTGCTCGTCAGCGTCCGGCAGCCACTTCCGCACCGCCGCTTCGACCTGGGGGGAGTTGTTCACCTCGGCGTAGCCCTGGGTGAGGTTGTTCTGCGCGGCCCAGCCGGTCGGCACGACGAACTCGCCGCTCGTGCGGTCGCGGTAGCCGAAGTACTCAGCGAGCGAATAGGCCTGCGCCAGCTCCTCGTCGGACTGGCCGCGGTTGCCGATGAGATAGATGCCCATGTGCAGCATCCCCCAGTTCTGGCCCTGCTGCGGCACGGCCACGAACTGCCCGGGGGCCTTGGACTTCGCCGGGTCGTTGAAGGTGCGCAGGTCGTACTGCAGCTGGGGGGAGTAGGCGATCCCGCCGGCGGCGTAGGTCTCGATCCAGTCCGACTCCTGGAACGTCAGGACACCCTTGGGCACCAGGTTCTCGGAGTAGAGGTCGCGCCACTGGCTGAGCATGTCGACCACGCCACCGGAGCTCTCGTCGAACTCGGGCTGACCGCCCTTGCCGAACAGCGGCATCCCGCGGTTCATCGCCTCCTGCACGAAGCCGAACGGGATGCCGTACCAGGGAGCGCTCCAGAAGGAGGGCAGGTAGGGGGTGTCGCTGGCGCCGGAACGCTTGACCTGGCGCACCTGCGCGTACAGCTCGTCGTAGGTCGTCGGCCAGGAGTCCAGCCCGGCGGTGGCCAGAACCTGCTTGTTGGCCATCAGTGCACCGTTGACGAACGCGAAGTAGGGCAGGCCGATCAGCCGGCCGTCGATGGTCAGGGCGTCGCGGACCACGGGGAGCATCTCGCCCATGGCGGCGTCCTTGGCCCAGTACCGGTCGAAGTCGTGGATCCAGCCGGCCTGGCGCCATGCCTTGGGCAGGTGGCCCAGGCTGTAGATCAGGTCGAGCTGCTGCTTCTGGCGCAGCTGGTTCTGGATGATCGCCGGGTAGTCGCCCGCGACGATGCCGAGGTCCACCTTGGTGCCGTAGGCCTTGGTGAAGGCCTCGGTCTGGCTCCGGACGAAGTCCGGGAAGGCGCCCCAGATCCGCATGTTCAGCTGGCCGGCTCCCGCGGAGGGGGCGCTCAGAGCCGCGCCGGACGTCGCACCTGCCCCGGTCGAAGCAGACCCACCACAGGCGGACAGCAGAGGGCCGCCGATCCCTGCGGCCAGGGCTGCGAAGCTCGCCCGCTTGAGGAAGGTGCGACGCGTCGTGGTCATGAACGCTCCATTCTTAGGAAGGTTTCCGAAAGAATGAAGGGGGCGACCGCGGGCGTCAAGACCTCTGGCTGGATCGTGTTCCGGACGAATGTGATCCGAAAACTCGGGCCGGCAGGATGGGGCGGAGGCGGCACCGGCGGACGTGGGAGGGCCGGGTCTCCAGATGTTCACGGCGTCCGGGCCGCGTCGGTCATCGGGCTCTCTCGCCGGTCCGATCGTGGCGCCCACCGGCGACGAGTGACGTTCCCGCACCTCAGCGCCGCGTAGCGCATCCCAGCGCTTCAAGGGCCCGGCTGGTCCGTGGCGTCCGGGCGGCCGAGGGCGCTGGGACATGCTCTGAGTTGTCCCGGCGACCTGTCCTCGCCGGCCTACCCCCCTGGCGGGATCGGTCCTATCGTTGACGCCAGGCGGCCGCGACCGCCGCGCGCTGGAGCCGACAGCGACTGGAGCAACCGCTTTCCGGGGAAGATCATGTCATCCACTACCCCGATGATGACCACGACCGGGACCACGACCGGCGAGGTCGCCACGACCGATCCGGACGTGGCGCACCACTGGCTGCAGGCGGTCTATGCCGACTACCAGCCGGAGGAGTCGAACAGTCGCCGGGACTTCAGATTCCGGGGTACGTACACGCAACTCGGCCGCGGTGGCGTCTCGCGGCTCCACTACTCGATGAGCGCGGACAACAACGTGGAGCCCTCGGACGTGCTGCTCGTCTTCGAGCCGTCCGACGGCGTCATGAAGGTGAGCTGGGGACGCGACGAGGAAGTCGTCCCCCCGGGGACACCCGTTCTGTTCCCGCCTCACCAGGCGGTGAGCGCCCTGTGGGCCGACGCCGATGCGGATTGCGTCTGCCTGCAAGCCGCCGACGTCGAGCGGATCGCCGTCGAGACGACGGGCATCGAGACCACGGCGTTCCGGTTCACCGCGCTCCGGCCGATGTCCCCGAGCCTCGGCCGGCACTGGGACCATGCGGTCCGGCACCTGATCGGCGCGGTGCTGCGCCATCCTGATGTGACGGCCAACCCGTTGATCGCCGGTCAGCTGACGCAGCTGCTGGCCGCGGCGGCCCTCGACACCTTCCCCAGCACCAGGCTGGCCTCCCACCCCCGCGTCCCACCCGGCTACGCCACGCCGGCCGTGGTCCGCCGGGCCATCACCTTCATCGAGGACAACGCCGACCGGGAGATGACCCTCAGCGAGATCGCTGCTGCCTCGGGGATGGGAGCGCGCGGGCTGCAGGCGGCGTTCCTGCGTCACCAGGACACGACGCCGACCGCGTACGCACGGCTGGTGCGGATGGAACGCGCGCACCGGGCACTCCAGGACGCCGACCCCGCGGGCCGCGACACCGTGCCCGCCATCGCGGCCCGGTGGGGTTTCGCCGACCCCAGCCGCTTCGCCAGCGAGTACCAGCAGACCTACCACCACGCGCCCAGCGAGACCCTGCAGAGCTGAGCGCGCCGTCCGGCGCCCCGGCCCGTGTGCGACGACGTCCCGCGGGACCGAGCACGAGTCCGGGCCCGGCGCCCGGGCGGGTGGAGCGCGGCGACCACGCGGTGCTGCGGCTCGACCCGTTCGGGGCTTCCCGGGACGCCGTCCTCATCCCGGTGGGGACGCCCCGCTGTGCTCCGTGGAATGGCGCGGTGGAATGGCGCGGCGGCTGCTACCTCCCGCTGAATCGGCTCGGTGACCTCGTCTACCGCTGCTCCGCCGCCCCGGGCCTGTGCTCAGCCCGGAGCGGGGAGGGGAGCAGCTAGGATCCGGCTCCCAGCAGAGGGATGGGCCGGCTGTTCGACCGCCCTGTGACGGGCTGAACCCTCGCCCTCCCCGTGCGGGTGACTACCCACGGCCGATGCTGCCAAGCCCGGGCAATACGTACTTTTACCAATCCGCACAGTGGTGCCGGACCGGACGCTGGGGCGTCGCAGGCCCCGCGAGCGAGGGCTGGCCCGCCGCGGTCCCGGAGCGGAGGATGGCGTTCGAGTGACGCCGTGTGAGGGCGGTTCGCCCGTGCCGGGCATCGTGGGGGAGGCGAGCGGGTGCTCCCCCGGCGGCCGTCGGTCATGTCGCTGGGAGCGCTGATGCCGTCGGACCTGGGTGCGGAGGCTCTGTCGGTGAAGACCGCCGAGATCCTCACGGAAGTCGCCGGCATCGTCGCCGTCGTCGGTACGTTGGCCGAGCGGGCCGAGGCGCTCCTCACCCAGGTGCGGCGGGTGGTGCGGTTCGACGCCGGCTGGATCGCCCTGCTCCCATCGGAGCAGAACTCGCATGTGCCGCTGGCCCGGTCAGGCTACGACGAAGGGGTCTGTGGCTACCTGGACAGCCCGTCCGTGCTGGAGGACGCCGAGCAGGTCGGCCTGAGCCGGTCGCGCCGACCGATCCGGGGCCGCGACCTGCTCTTTCCGCTGTCGGAGGTGCCCGGCTGGGCGGAGTACCTGGAGCCGGCAGGATTCCGGGACGGCGTGAGCGCCGGGCTGTTCACGCCGGAGGGGCACTACCTGGGGCTGCTCGCCCTGCACACCCGGGCCGTGGATCAGGTGAGCGAGGCCGCCCGCGATCTGCTCGGGGTGCTCGCGACACCGATCGCGTCCGCTGTGGACCCGCTGCGCTCCCTGGCCACGATCGCCGGGATGGTCCACCAGGCCACCGCGGGGGTCGTGCTCGCGCCGTCCGGGGCGGTGCTGACCCTGCCCGGCCTGCCCGACCACCGGCTGCTCGAGCCCGGGTCCGGTGTCCTCGCGGCGGCCGCCGCGCAGCTGGCCGAGGGCGGTCCGCACTCCTCGTTCCTCGCCCCGCTGCCGGGCCTGAAGGGCGCGGAGACCCACGTCCGGATCACGGTGCTGGCCGCCCCGACGGACCTGGAGCTCTTCGCCGCCACTGTCGTCCTGGTCTCCCCGGCCGGCGACCTGCATGGGCTCACCCGCCGTGAGCTGCAGGTCCTCGGGCTGCTGGTGACCGGGGCGTCCAACGAACGGATCGCCGCGGCCCTGGGCATCACCGCGCGCACCGTCGCCGCTCACGTCGATCACGTGCGCGCGAAACTCGCCGCGTCCTCCCGCACCGCCGCCGCCGCGCGGGCCCTGCGGCTGGGGCTGTTCGTGCCCTCCCCGCTGATCGGCCGGCCCGAAGCACCCATCCCGCACAGTGCCCTATAAGGGCACAGTGCCCTATGAGGACGGACACCGTCTTGACGGCATGGAATCCGGACTGTCTTCCCCTGCACGTGCAACTGGCGCGGATCGCCATCGAGCCGGCCACCGTGCAGGAGCGGGCAGAGGCGGTCCTGGCGGTGCTGGGGCAGGTCCTGCCCTATGACGCCGTGATCGCGCTGGAGACACCGAACCTCACCGCTGCCACCGTGCGCGCAGTCCGCACCGGGCTCCGCATCCCCCACAGCTGGCCACGACCACCTGAGCGCCGATCGGGGTGCTCGTCACAGACCTCGAAGAGGTCACCTTTCGGTATGGCACGACCTCGAGTTTCGTGGCGGGGACCCTGGTGGCAGGACATCCTGGTGGGGATCGGCAATCTCCGACGTCTTCCTGTTCGCATTGTCGAACAACGGTGTGCGATCGAAACCGTGCCTCGCGGAGCTCGCCCGTGCAAGGGTGCTTGGTCTGCCCATCGTTCCGGTTCGGATCGGTCCGGTGGATCACATCGGCACCACTCCTGTCGCGGACATCCAGGTCATCGACTACCGGGAGCGACGGTGGCCAGCGGGTTGGGGTCGGTCGCCGCCATCCAGGTCGCCGCCATCCAGGACGCCGCAGCACAGCGACGCCCGCTGCCCCGATCCCCTGCCGGAGCAACCCCCGTTCCGTTCGAGTACCTACTTCGTCTCGGCTCGGCGATCAGTGCACGCACCTGACGCCGGATGAACAGGCGGAATTCGTCCACCAGTTGCGCGAGTGCCTCGAGACCGAGGCGGAGGAGAACGTCGAAGAGGATGCCGGCGACCTCTTGCATGCGCTTCGCAGATCTGACGTGACGTACCGGATCGCCGAGGACATCCACCAGCTGCTCACCGAGTTCTCTCCCGCCGAGACGTGCTCGTGGGCAGTGGAGGAGTCGGCCGGAACCGGGCGGAGGTCAGTGCGAGGCGGAAGTTCGGGACAGGTGAGCCGCGCGCTCCTGAGGCCGGGGAAGGTGGTCGACGCGCGTCCTGGCTACTGGAGTCTCCGCCCCGCCAGGGTTGCTCCGCTGGCTGCTGTGCTCACGCCCCTCGCGGCGGCGGTGGTGGCGGTCGTCCCGCGCCCGGCGTCGACCCCACCAGGCCTGTTCGCCGATCAGACCAGTACTCCTGGGATCGGGCTCTCTGTGGTGGTCGACAGCGGAAAGGCGACCGCATACGTGTGCGACGGGCAGAATCTCGAGTCCTGGATGCGAGGGACTGTCGATGGAGACCGGGTCCGCATGGCGGCCAGAATGGCGCGTCGCTCTCAGGTCCGTACAACGTCCCCGGTGTGGTCGAGATTCGGGCGTGAGTCCATCGAGACCGTCAAGTCTCGATACCATCAGTTTCCCCTCGGTAGGGGAGGCGCTGGTGGGCTACAGCCTAGGGGTCGACCTCGGTACGACATTCGTCGCAGCCGCGGTCGCGCAGGACAGCGGCGTCGAGATGGTCGCGTTGGGCGACGGCTCGATGGCGGCGCCGGCTGTCGTTTATTTCCGGGACGACGGATCGCTCGTCACCGGTGATGCCGCCGCCCGGCGCGCGGTGAGCCATCCCGACCGGGTCGCCCGCGAGATCAAGCGCAGCCTGGGCAACCCGACGCCGGTGATGCTGGGTGGCCGGCCGCACGCGGTCACCGACTTGCTGGGTGTGTTGCTGCAGAACGTACTGGCGCGGGTCACCGAGAGCCAGGACGGCGAGCCCGACGTCGTCGCACTCACCCATCCGGCCAACTGGGGGCCTTTCCGGCGCGCACTGTTCGAGGACGTCGCTCAGGTCGCCGGTCTCAGCCGGCTCGTGTATGCCACCGAGCCGGCGGCCGCCGCGGCACACCACGCCTCCACCCGGCGCCTGACCGAAGGCGAGGTCATCGCGGTCTACGACCTCGGTGGCGGCACGTTCGACGCGACGGTCCTGCGCCGCGACGCCGACGGGTTCCAGATCCTCGGCGCGCCGGAAGGCATCGAGCGCCTCGGCGGCGTGGACTTCGACGAGTCGATCCTCGCCCACGTCAATTACCTCGCCGGTGGCCCGTTGGCCGAACTGGACCTGAGCGACCCGTCGACCGTCGTCGCACTGGCCAGGTTGCGCCAGGACTGCGTCCTTGCCAAGGAGGCGCTGTCGGTCGACCTCGAGGTGACCATCCCGGTGTTCCTGCCCGACCGGCACCTCAACGTCCCGCTCACCCGAGCGGAGTTCGAGGGCATGATCCGGGCGCCGATCGAGTCGACCATCGGGACCCTGGGCCGCGTCCTCCGTGCGGCGCAGGTGGAGGTGAGCGGTGTGGCCGCGGTGCTGCTGGTGGGCGGCTCCTCACGGATCCCCTTGATCTCGCGGATGGTCTCCGAGGAGTTCGGCCGGCCCATCGTGGTGGGCACCCATCCCAAGCACGCGGTCGCCCTCGGCGCGGCGCTGCTCGCGGAGGTGCACCGCACGTCGCGGGCGGTCGACACGTCCTCGCACGAGCGCATGGCCACTCCGGCGCCCGGCGCTCGGGAGGCTGTGGAGCGCAGCGCCGGAGCGCGGGTTCCCGCGGTCGTGGCCGCCCCATCTGCCGCACCGGCACCAGCCGTGGATCTGGCAGGGGCGCCGCCGTCGTCCGACGTGGCGGCCGCACCCGTCCGGCCACGGCCGGCCCCCGTCCCGGCCCGCGCCAACGCCCTCGCCGATCAACGGGAGGTCGTTCCCGCCGCGATGGGCGGGCCGCGGAACGATGCCGGGGGAGTCCGCGGCACCGGGGGTGGTCCCTCAGCCGCGGTCGGCAGCCCCGCGCCGCCGGCCCCTTCCCCGCCCCTGACGCCGCCGGGCCCCCAGCCTCGGCCCGGCCGGCGCCTGCCGTTGGTCATCGCGATCGTGGCACTCATGCTGGTCGTCGCAGCCGGCGTTGCCGTCCACCTGCTGCGCCCCCGCAGCCCGGACGCCGGGCAGCCGGTCGCGCAGGGGGGCGGCGGCACCTCAACGGCGTCGACCGCGCCGGCTCCGTCGGCCGGTCCTTCCGCCGGCGAAACGGTCGCTCCCAGCGTGCCGATCCCGCCCCTCGGCGGCACCGTGCCGGTCGGTCCGTCTCCCAACTTCGTCGTCGCGGGACCGAACGGCAGACAGCTCTACATCGCCAGCCGTGACGCCGGTGTGGTCACCGTCGTCGACACCGCGGTGGACAAGGTGACGGCGACGATCCCTATCGACGCCGGCCCGCCGCAGTTCCTCACATTTTCCCCGGACGGGCGCAAGGCGTACGTCAGTGTGTGGAACAACGCCCGCACCGTGGCGGCGGTCAGCGTGCTGGACACGACGAAGAACAAGGTCGTCGCGACGATCCCGGTCCGCACCCGCCCGTACCTGGCGGCCGTGGCCCCCGACGGTCGGCATGTATACGTCCCCAGCCACGACACGGGCACAGTCTCGGTCATCGACACCGATTCGGACAAGGTCACGACGGAGTTCCCGGTGCCAGCGAACCCTCACTCGATCGCGTTCGCTCCCGACGGCGCCAGGGTCTACATCGCGGACCACGAATCGAACCTGGTCTCCGTCGTCGAAACCGCGGGCAACACTGTCCTCGCCACGATCCCGGTCCCCCGGAGCCCGCACAACGTGGCGGTGCACCCCACCCGGCCGCTGGCCGTCGTCGCCAGTTATGACGCCGCCTCCGCGTCCGTGATAGATACGGACGCCAACGCGGTGATCGCCACGGTCCCGGTGGGCAAGAACCCGCAGCACGTCGCCATTTCCGCGGACGGCCGCTTCGCGTACGTCACGAACAACGGCGACAACTCGGTCTCGGTCATCGCGCTCGACGACTTCACCGTGACCGCTACCATCCCGACCGGCGCTTCCCCGACCTCGGTCGCGGTGCTGCCGAACGGCACGAAGGGGTACGTCAGCGATCTGGACGCCGGGGCGTTGACCGTGCTGGATCTCGCCGGCTGACCTCCTGGCCGAGCCACTCAGCGCGTCCGCCCGCACCACGGTCTGCTGTTGGCGCCGGACCCCCGGGTCCGCGCTCGAAGAGAAGCCGGCGACTTTCGGCTTCGTGGACTCGAACGTCGAGTAGCTGTCGAGTCGGCGGTAGACCGAGGGTGGCCCGGGCAGGGGGCCGGGCCACCCCTGCGTCAGGCCGTCCCCGTACACGCACGGCAGCGAGCAGCACGGCTACCTGCTGAAGGTGTCAGGGCTCCAGCGTCTGGCTGCCGTAGGCTCCCGGCGTGGGCGGATCCGGCGTCCGGCCGGTCGCGGTGGACAACACGGACTGAAGCACCGATCCCCCGGGCCCCTGGTGAATGCAGACACCCCCTTCTGCCTGCGCTTCGTTGCGAGTTCGAACGGTCCCCTCGCCCCTTCTTGGGACGCCATGCCGATCCTGGTGGAATGCCCCGCTCCTTCTCATGGAATAGCGCGGTGATCTGTGCGGTGGACACTGCTCGCCTGACAGGCGCCTCCACTCCCTCGGGTGAGTTGGTCGTCGCGGTCTCCAGTACCGCACCCTGCCGGTCGATGGCAGGGCTGGACAGGAATGTCCATGACCGGACCGTCGACCCGAGGATCAAGATGAGCAGCACCGCCGCTTCGTCGCCGTGGCGTCGAGCGCGACGGCCCCTGGAGCGCCCCACCGAGCCGGTGGAGCACACCCGGTGGCTGTTCTTCGTGATCGCGCTGGTCTCGCTGCTGCTCACGGCTCCGGGGGCGCTCGTCGGTACCGGGGCTGCCGGTCTGACCCTGCTCGCCGTCTCCTGCCTGGCCCTGATCGTCTCCTGGACCCACCGCTACCGGTCGCGGACGGCGTCGCCGGCGCTGGACGTCGTCGACATCCTGGCGGCGACCGCCTTCGCGCTGGCCTGCCCGATGCCGGCCGTGGCCTATGGCATCGCCTTCCCGGCCATGTGGTTCCGCGTCTGGTACGGCCGGACGTGGCGCGTGGGCGCGTACGCCGTCGGGTTCGGCGCGGCGCTGGTGACCGCGACCCTCGCGTGGGGCGTCGTCCCCGGGCATGCCGACACGACCGACGCCGGCCCGGTGGTAGGCGCCCTCCCCGTGCTGGGCCTCACTTTCATCGGCGCCCGGCACCTGGCCCTGGGCATGCTCGCGCGGGAACAGACTCGGGGCCGCGACTCGGCGCTGCTCACGCTGGGCACCGGGCTGCTCGGGTTGACCGATCCGAAGGCGATCCGCGATCAGGGCTGGCGGGCCGTCGAGGAGATCTGCCGGATGACCCCGGGGCTGCGCGCGGTCGCCGTCGCGGACGCCGACGGCGAGGGGTTCCTGCGCGTCGTCGCCCGGGCCGGCCACTTCGACCGGGACCTCGCCACGCTGCCGCTGGACCTCCTGCCTGCCGGCGGCGGCCCCAACGAGATCCAGGAGGTCGCGCGTCCGGGGCTGCTCGGGGAGGCCGCCGGGTTCACCCGGCAGTGGCTGCGCATGCCGCTGCCTGCGTTCCCCGGGCACTCCACGCTGTTCCCCGGGCACTCCATGCTGCTCGGGGCGCCGGACGCCCTGCCCACCGAGGCCGTCACGGCGCTCCAGTCCCTGAACAACCAGGTCGCGCTGGCGCTGCGCAGCAGCCAGGCCCACCGCGACCTCGAGACGCAGGCGCTCACCGACGCCCTCACCGGGCTGGCCAACCGGGCGGCGTTCACCTCCGCGCTCGACGCGGCCACCCGCGACGCGACCGGCCGGACCTGGGTGCTCTTCCTCGACCTGGACGACTTCAAGGTCGTCAACGATGGTCTCGGGCACACCGCGGGCGATCAGCTCCTGCGGCACGCCGCCTCCCGCATGCTGGGGGGACTGCGCGACCAGGACCTCTGCGCCCGCCTCGGGGGCGACGAGTTCGGCGTCCTGCTACGTGACGCCGGCGAGGACGAGGCCGGTCAGATCAGCCAGCGCCTGGTCGAGCTGCTGTCGGCGCCGATCACGCTGGAGGGGCGCCTCACGCAGGTGGGGGCCAGCGTCGGCCTGGCCCGGCTGCAGTCCGGAGCCACGGGGACCGAGGTGGTGCAGCAGGCCGACCTCGCGATGTACGCAGCGAAGGCGGCCGGCAAGAACCGCGTGCAGGCGTTCTCGCCCACCCTGCTCGACGTCACCCCCACTTCGGCGCTGGAGGCCGAGTTGCGGCAGGCGGTGGACGACGGGCAGTTCGTCGTCCATTACCAGCCGATCGTCTCGACGACCGACGGCCGCTGTCTCGCGGTCGAGGCGCTGGTCCGCTGGGCCCATCCGATGCGCGGACTGCTGTCGCCGGCGGCGTTCCTCGACGTCGCCGAGCGCACGGGGGTCGTCATCGCGATCGGCGAGCAGGTCCTCCGCCAGGCCTGCGCCGATGCCGCCACCTGGCACGACGGCGACCGGGAGGTGGCGCTGCACGTCAACGCCTCGCCGTCGCAGCTGGCTCACCCGCGCTTCGTGAGCGTCGTCCGGGAGTGCCTCGCCGAACATGCGCTGGCCCCCAAGCGGCTCATCGTCGAGATCACCGAGTCCACGGTGCTGGACTCCCCGGCCGTCCAGGTGACCCTCGACGTGCTCGCCGGGCTGGGCGTCGGCATCGCGGTCGACGACTTCGGCACCGGCTACTCGGCGCTGACCACGCTGCGCAGTCTGCCGGTCGACATCGTGAAGATCGACAAGTCCTTCGTCGCCGGGGCGGCAACGGAGGTCGCCGACCAGGCGGTGCTCGAGGCGATCGCGCAGATGGCCGACCGGCTCGGGCTGCAGACGGTGGCTGAGGGGGTGGAGTACGTCGAGCAGCAGGAGTTCATCCAGCGGGCGGGGATCACCGCCGTCCAGGGCTACCTGCACCAGCGACCGGTGCCGGCGGAGGAGTTGGCGGCATGGCTGGCGCTGGAGCGGTCGGCTCAGCCGCCGATCGGCTTGCGGGTGTAGCTGCGCTCACCCCAACGCCGGCGCTGGCCGCACATCGCGCGCGGGGCTGTCAGCGGGTGAGGCGGCCGAGCAGGACCGATGCCGCGCTGATCGAGGCGACCGAGGCGACTACCAGCACCAGGAAGTCCAGCCACAACGTCGTGGGGGTCCCGAGGAGCAGCCCGCGCAGCGCCGAGACCTCGTACGAGAGGGGGTTGCCCGCGCTGACCACCTGCAGCCAGCCCGGCATCACCGACACCGGGTAGAGCGCGTTCGAGGCGAAGAACAGCGGCATCATGATCGCCTGCCCGATGCCCATGAGACGGTCGCGCTTGAGTACCAGCCCGGCGATGGTCACCGACAGGCAACAGAAGAACGCCGCGCCGAGCAGCACGACGACCACCACGCCGAGCAGCTTCAGCGGGTTCGGCGTGAAGCGGACGCCGAGCAGCAGCGCCACCACGAGGATCGCCAGCGCCTGCGCCAGCGACCGGATGCCCGCCGCGAACGCCTTGCCCGTGACCAGCGCGGCCCGCGGCGTCGGCGTCACCATCAGCTTGGTGAGCACCCCGGCGTCGCGCTCCCAGATGATCTGGATGCAGTAGAAGATCGAGTCTAACAGTGCGGACTGGGCGATGATCCCGGCCGAGAGGTAGTCCAGGTACGGGACGTCGCCGGTCGGGATCGCCCGCAGTCGGGTGAAGGTCTGCCCGAAGACGACCAGCCACAGGATCGGCTGGATCATCCGGGTGAGCAGCTCCGTGCGATCGTGTCGCAGCTTCTGAAGCTCCACCAGGCAGAAGGTGCCGACTCGGGAGAGCAGCTGCCCGGTAGCGGAGGGGGCCGGCCGCTCAGCCCATGCGGCCGGCGGTGCGTCGAGTCGAACGGACACTGCGCAGCCCTCCCTTCTCCTCCTCGGCGAGCTGGTCGCCGGTCCAGTGGCGGAAGACGTCCTCGAGCGTGGCGTGCGGGCCGAGTGCCGCCCTGAGCTCCGTCGGCGGCCCCATCGCCCGCAGCCGCCCGTGGTGCATGAGCGCCACCCGGTCGCAAAGGGCGTCGGCCTCTTCCATGTAGTGCGTGGTGAGCAGCACCGTCGTGCCGTACTGCTCCTGTAGCTCGCGCACCCGGGCCCACACGCTGTCGCGGGCCACCGGGTCGAGGCCGACGGTGGGCTCGTCGAGCACCAGCAGCGCCGGTCGGTTGACCAGCGCCTGGGCGAGCTCCAGCCGTCGGACCATGCCGCCGGAGTAGGTGGCGGCCAGCCGGTCGGCGCTGTCGGTGAGGTCCATCATGGTCAGCGCCTCGTCGACCCGGGCGGTCCGTTCGCGGCGGGGGACGTCGAACAGCCGGGCGAACCAGGCGACGTTCTCCCGCCCGGTCAGGGCCCCCTCCACCGACAGCTGCTGGGGCACGTACCCGAGCAGCCGGCGCACCGCCATCGCGCGGCGGCCGACGTCGAGGCCGAAGACCGTCACCGTTCCTTCCGTCACCGGCAGCAACGTGACCAGCAGTCGGATCGTCGTCGTCTTGCCCGCGCCGTTGGGCCCCAGCAGGCCGAAGCACTCGCCGGCGTCGACGGTGAGGTCCAGCGCCTCGACCGCGACGTGCTCACCGAACCGCTGGGTGAGGCCGCAGATCTCGATCGCGGGGGTGGCCGTCATGTCTCCTCCAGGTCTTGCAAGGCGCCGACCAGCCGGTTCAATGCGGGGACAGCGGTGGCCAACATGCGGGCGTCGTCGGCGGAGAGCCGGCCCAGCGCCTGCGCGGTGAGCTCGGTCCGGTGGTCGCGCCACCCCTCGATGCGCCGGCGGGCGGCGCCGGTGACGTGCAGCCGGGCGACCCGCCGGTCGGCCGGATCCGACTCGCGGCGCTGCACGCCGGCCTCAGCGAGCTGGCGGACCAGCGTGGACACCGTGTTGCCGGCCTGCCAGAGCGCTCCGGCGGCCTCGCTCACCGCGATGCCGGGCTGGCGGCGCACCAATCGGACCAGCTCGATCTGCGAGCCGGACAGCAGGGAGGGCATCGGGCGCCCCGCCGTCCGCCGCATCTGGCGACGGACCGAGCCGAGCGCCTCGACCAGCGACTCGGCGAGCCGGAGGTCGTGGTCGGGAGCATCGTGCGGATAGGTCACGTCGACGACGGTACCTCTGCTCCAGAGGTATCTGGGGCGTTGAGCCGCCGGAGGCGGCCCGGACGGCTGAAGCAACCGGGAACGGGCTCTGGCGCCACCGTGGCGGCCTGGGTGGGCCTGGCGCAGGAGGGTGCCGAGCGAGGGAGGTCAGGCGCCGCAGCCCGGCCGCGCTGCCGGGCCGCGACGACCGCCTCCGCTCGGGCACGGGTCTCCAGCTCGGTGAAGACCTGCGTCAGGCGTCGGCGGCGGTCTGCGGGGACAGGCACAGCCGGTCCGCGATGCCAGCCTCCGGCCAGCCGGCCGCCGCCACCCCTGTCTCGCCGCAGGCCCCGCACAGTGCCCGCAGGGCGCCGCTCGCCGCGGTAACCTCACGCGGGGCCGCAGCCCGCACGGAGCCTCACGCGTCGTCTGCACCCACCGGGCCTCTGGTGGATGCGGAAAACCCCTTCTGCCTGCGCTTCCGCGGTGGAGCCGAACGGTCCATTCGCCGCTTCGTGGAACGCTGGTCCATTTCCGCTGGAACGCCCAGCCGGGTTCCGTGGAATGGCGTGGCGACAGCGTCCTCCGCCATGCGGCCCGTTCGATCGGCTGGATCTACATGGCCACCAACCTCGTCGCCACTCTGATTCCGACAGCTCAGAGGTGGCACGAGCGCGCGCCGGGTCCAGATCGACCGGGGTGTGAGACCGGCGTCTCCGATCAGGACGTGGAGCCCTCGGGCACGAGCGAGGAGTGGTGGTTGACGATCAGCCACGCGCCGTTGGTCCGCTGGTAGACGAATGTGTAGCGGGCATGCACCTGCTGCAGCACACGGTCCTGGGTCGGCGTGAACGTGTAGAGACCAGTGTTGATGGCGGCGTTCCGGTCGAGGACCGTGATGATCTCCTGGGTGATCACGGCCTGCGGCTTGCTCGGCAGGAAGTGCGTGAAGTAGTCGACGATCCCGGCCCGGGTGGTGCGGATCTGGGGGGACAGCGTCGGTAGCAGCACGGCGTCCGGCGCGTAGAGGTCAGCGACCTTCTCCGGGTTTCCGGTGGCGAGTGCGGCGTTCCACTCGTCGAACAGCACGGCGATCTGCTGCTGCGTCGGCCGGCCGACCTCGGTCGCCTCGCCCTGCCAGGCGCTCGCGGTGACGGAGTGCTGGACGGCCGGCGCCGGGGGAGCGTCCGCCGCCGCGACGCCCGCACCGATCGCGCCGGCCACGAGGAGCACCCCACTGACCGTGGCGACTCGCATCCGGAGCCTGCTGCGCATCGTGGCCCTCCTTTCGCCGGGGGCCGCGGGGCGCGGGCCCCCTTCTCGGCAATCGGTTGCTCGCCGGAGCCCCAATGTCGTCCATCGGAACAAGCAGGTGCGCCGAGTGTCGCTCGTCAGACGGACGACACTTCCGCCGGAATCCGCGACGCAGTGAGAACGTCGCACCCTGGCTCGTCGACCGGCACGTCGGTCAGGACGTCGGCCGTGCAATGTCTCACCTATCCGACCATCGTTTCCTCCTGGCAGCGCGCGCCGCGGAGGCACAGACGCCTGGCGGTAGCCTCGCACCGGGTCACCAGGTCCCCAGATGTCTCATGCGTTGTCTCGTGGGTTGTCTGGAGGGTTCTCTGCACCCACCGGGCCTCTGGGGGCTCCGTGTTTTAGATGTGAGCTGCGGTTTCTCACCCATTCCATTTCCGAGCACGGCCTGTTTTCAGACGCCAAAGCGGCCAATGCGGAACGACGTCGCGGCGAATCTGGAATGCGCACGCTATGGCGAGTCGAGGCTGGATACGGCTGTCTCGATGTCGGCTTCGAGTTGCCGCCAGGACGGTAGTTGACGGACGGGACCGTCGATGTCCAGGCGCTCGAGCAGGGTCAGTCGTCGCCGGGGGAACTCCCGGCGTTCGCGGTCTCGGCGTCGCCCGCGCGTTTCGCTGGCGGCCAGACACGCCGTTTCCAGGATCTCCTTCGGCCTGGCGGTCCGCTC